>DATBKN010000019.1:0-2046 GCA_036555845.1 Gemmatimonadaceae bacterium
GGGATGTTCGGCAGAAATCCGGCAATGCGGTCCCCTTGCCTGACGCCGGTCGTCCTGAGCGCCACCGTCACGCGTGCGACGGCTTGATAGAGCTCGCTGAACGTGAGCGACTCGCGGCGGCCACCTTCCCCCCAGCTCACGAGCGCCTCGCGGTCTTCGCGGAAGCGCAGAAGGTTCTCCGCGAAGTTGAGACGCGCATCGCGGAACCAGCGCGGGCCCAGCGAGGGATCGGGAGGCGCCATTCGCTCCTCCCCGATCATCACCTCTTGCCAATCGGGCTTCTCCGGTCGCTTGTCCGCCACGACGCCGCAGAATCGCCAGACCTCGGTCCAAAAGGCGCGAGGGTGCCCGACGGACCAGGCGTGCAGCGCCTCGTAATCGAGCGTGCCATCTGATCTGAGCACGTCAATGTCGCGCGCATCCTTTACGCGACGTGCGAAGGCATAGAGTTGACTGCCCGCGATGCGTTCCGCGGACGGCGTCCAGAGCGGAGCGTTCAGGATTCCCGCGTCGGAGGTCATCGGTGACCTCCAGGTCAGGCGATCAGATCGCGCGTGATTTCGGAAACGTTGCGACAGCCGCACAAGCCCATCGCCAGGTCGATTTCGTCCCGCAATAGCGACAAGGCGTCGACCACTCCCTGCTCTCCATTCACAGCGAGCCCCCACAGAATGGGCCGTCCGAGAAGGACCGCGCGCGCGCCCAATGCGAGCGCCTTCACGACATCCGTTCCGCGCCTAACGCCGCCGTCGACGTACACCTCGGCGCGATCTGCAACCGCCTCCACGACCTCCGGCAGCGCGCGGATGGCGGCGATCGCCGTGTCCAACTGCCTCCCGCCGTGGTTCGAAACGACGATGCCCGCTGCACCCTGATCCAGGGCGCGCTTGGCGTCGTCGCCGCGCACGATGCCTTTGACGATGACCGGAAGCCCGCTCAGGTCGCGGATCCACGCGATGTCTTTGGGCGTGAGCGCGGCGTCGTGCGTGCGCGCCAGGTGCTGCGCCAGCGAGGAATCTCCACTCGTCACGGGCAGCTCGCCCTCACCTGCGAGCTCAGCGTTAGGCAGTCGCAGACCAGTCGGCAGGTGAAAACCGTGGCGCACGTCGCGCTCTCGTCGTCCCAGCATCGGAGCGTCAACGGTCAACACGATCGCCTGATAACCGACGTCGCGCGCGCGTTCGAGCAGCGCCCTGGTTACGCTGCGATCGCGATAGATGTAACACTGAAACCACATCGGCGATTTGGTCGCGGCTCGAACGTCCGCCAGTCCCATTGTGGCGGTCGTCGACACGATCATGATCGTGTCGAGCCGGCTCGCCGCGCGTGCCGTTGCACATTCGCCCTCCGCGTGCGCGAGGCGCTGCATCGCCGTCGGCGCGATAAGCACCGGCCATGCGATCCGCGTCCCGACCACGGACGTGCTCAGATCGCGTGTCGAGACGTCGATCATCGTGCGGTAGCGCAGCGCGATCGTGTCGAACGCCGCACGATTCGCCTTCAGCGTCACTTCGTCGTTGGCGCCGCCCGTGAGATAGCCTAACGCGGGTTCAGAGAGACACTCCGCGGCCGCGCGCTCGTAGTCGAAGAGATTGAGTAGCACTACCGCGAATACCTGGTCGCGTCGCGCAACGGCGGCGTGCACGCCGGCCACGTCCGCGGTCCCTGAAACGCCTGCTGGCCTCCGGTCGCTGCAGCACGCGGCCCGCGGTCGAAGGAGCGACGGTCGCGAGCGACAGTCTCGGGATCCTCACTCGCGAGGTACGCCAGCATTGCCGTGAGGGTCGCGTTGTTCTTCAAGTCGTCGAATACGATCTTGTCGAAGGTGTCGCGCTGCGTGTGCCACGTGTAGGTGCCGTAATTCCAGTTCAAAGCGCCGAGTCCAAAGCCAGGAGCACCGTAGCAAGCGAACGATGCATTGTCCGAGCCGCCGCCGGCGGGCGCGCCGGGAAAGCCTAACGTGATCCCGCGTGTCAGGTCCTCCGGAATCTGCGCGATCCAGCGCGCCAGGTTGCCTGCCGCCTTCGGGAGGCCAGCTGACGAGAG
>DATBKN010000020.1:0-9761 GCA_036555845.1 Gemmatimonadaceae bacterium
GAATACGTTGAGGGACAGGCCGCGTATCGGACCGGCCGATACGACGATGCGGTGCAGCGCTTCGACCGCGCGCTCGCCCGGGATTCGACGTTCGCATTGGCGGCTCTCGGTCTCGCGCAGTCGGCGGGGTGGGCTGGCGCCTCCGAGCGAACCATTCAGCGCGGCGTTAGGCTCGCGTGGCAACACCAGGATCGACTGCCACAGCGCGCCAGGCTCATACTTCTCGCCAGTGTAGGCGGGGCCGATGCGCTGAAAACGGGATACGCACCGGACCGGGAGCTGATCAACGCCGCCGAGCAGGCAGCAGAGGCCAATCCGGATGACCCCGAGGTATGGTACCGGCTCGGCGACCTTTTTCTGCACCTGGGAGCCGCGATTGGACTTTCTGCGCCGCTCGAGCGGGCATCGGCTGCATTTCGGCGGTCGGTCGCTCTCGACGGTTCGTTCGTCCCGCCTTTTATTCATCTCATCCAACTCGCGGCACGGTCGGGTGATACGACCACTGTGCGCCGTCTGGCGTCGCAGCTTCTCCAGCGCGATTCGACGAGCGAGTCCGCTCAGTTCGTTCGCTGGCGAGCCGCCGTTGCACTCGGCGACAGCACCGCGCTACGGAAGCTGCGCACGCAGTTCGACGAGATGCCGGTCGGTGCACTGCGCTTGATCCTCGCCACAGCGCAATGCGACGCGGTTGGCCTTGGCGACGCGGACCGAGCGCTCGCGGCCATTCTGCGCCACCCCGCTACTGCCGCGGAGCGTGGCAACGCTCTCGTGCACGCGCACGCGTACGCGCTCAATCGAGACCGACAGGCTGAGGCTCTGCGCGCGACGCAAGCGCTCAGTGATGCGGACCCGGTGCCACGATGGCACCTGAGAATTCGGATTCTCGACGCACTCTATGGCGGCGGCGATACAACCGCCGCACGGGCGGCGTTCGACACACTCCGATCATTCACTGACGCACCGCTTGCGCGCGACGCCCGGGCGCGGTCGGCGCAGTATGAGGACATCACAGTTGTCGAGCAGTGGCGCCTCTGGCGGGGTGACCGCCGCGGACTCACACGCGCGCTGCAGCGCCTAACGAGCGTAGCATCGCCACCCGACTCGCTCCGGCGCGTGGTAGCGAACCGCATCGCCGCCGCGCTTCTTCGTGCAATCGCGGCGAATATCGGCGGCTCGCGCGACCTGGCTACCGTCGAGATGCTCGATGGCGTGCTCGCCGAGAATGTCCAGGCACCATTCGAGTGGCCGTGGCTCTACCCCGCGCTCGTCGCGGCGCGATTGTTCGCCGTCAACGGTCAACCACAGCGGGCGCTCGCGGCCGTGCGGCGCCGCGCGAATTACTTTCCCGAGAGCACGTACCTCGCGACGTCGCTCGAGCTGGAGGCCGATCTCTCCGCCCAGCTCGGCGACAGCGTCGGAGCCGTGACACTCCGGCGCGAGCTCAACGCCCTGCGAGGGCCACCACGCGCTGACGAACTTAAGGCACGAAACTAACCAGGGATCGGGTCGCGCAGCTCGAATGCGGCGCTGATCGATCACACACGCGTCGGGCGACGTAGCCCCCGCAGCAAAGGGTCTCTAGGTTGTCTTCTGTTCCGTCCGCCTAACGAGCGTTAGGATCGTATACACGGCGACGGTCTCGCCGTTCTGGTTTGTCACTTCCACATCCCACGCCACTACGCCCTGCGGAATTCCGTCCGCCGGCGTCTCCTTCGCGGTCTTCTGCTTGCACGTCAGCCGCGCCTGGATCGTATCACCCGGATAGACAGGCTTCGTGAAACGCAGGTTGTCGAGCCCGTAGTTCGCCAGCACCGGGCCGGGAGCTGGATCGACAAATAGCCCGGCCGCGGCGGACAAGACGAAGTATCCGTGCGCGACGCGCCGCCCGAAGATCGACTCCTTCGCCGCCAGATCATCCATGTGCGCGTAGAAGTGATCGCCCGAGATTCCGGCGAAGCTCACGACGTCGGCTTCTGTCACGGTCCGGCGATGCGTGATGAGCGTCTCTCCGATCTCCAGCTCCTCGAAATGCTTGCGGAACGGGTGCACGCGGTCGTGCCGCGGCGCCGCCCCAGCGTGATACTCGTTTGTGATACTCGTTAGGGACGTCGGCGAACCCTGCACGGCCGTGCGTTGCATATAGTGCAGCACACCGCGAATGCCTCCCATCTCCTCGCCGCCACCAGCACGACCCGGACCGCCGTGTACAAGATGCGGCAGCGGCGAGCCATGACCGGTCGATTCTCTGGCCGCGTGACGATTCATGACCATGATGCGCCCATGATAAGGCGCCGTGCCTAACACCACTTCACGCGCAACGCGGTTGTCCGCGCTGAAGAGCGATCCGCAGAGACTCCCCTTCCCCATCTTCGCCAGCGCGATCGCATCCGCGATGCTCTTGTAAGGCAAGACAGTATTCACTGGGCCGAACGCTTCGACCTCGTGCGGCTCGCGGTGACCGAATGCATCGTTCGTCGCGAGCAACGTGATCGGAAAGAATGCGCCTTTCGTCGCATCCGCGCCGACAGGCTCGATGCCGTCGCCGCCAAAGACGACCTCTGCGCCGTTGCGCAGACTCTCGACGCTGCTGGCCACTTCGCGCACCTGCGAGCGGCCCGCGAGTGGCCCCATCTTCACACCTTCGATCGCTGGATCGCCGACTTTGACGTCGCCCAGTCGCTTCTTGAGCGCCGTGAGCACGTCCTGCATAACGGCATCAGGAACAATCGTGCGACGAATGGCAGTGCACTTCTGGCCCGCCTTCGTCGTCATCTCACGCGCGACTTCCTTGACGAACAGGTCGAACTCCTCAGTGCCCGGAATCGCATCGGGCCCGAGGATCGAGCAGTTGAGCGAATCAGCCTCGAGATTGAAACGCACATTGTTTGCCAGAATGTTCGGCGTCTCGCGCAGCATACGGCCTGTCGCCGCGGAACCTGTAAAGGCGACAGCGTCCTGGCCGCCGAGGTGTGTGAGCAGGTTTCCAGCGCCGCCGCAGATGAGCTGGATCGCGCCGGGCGGAAGGATCTCCGACTCGATCATCGAGCGAAAGACGCGCTCGCTGAGATAACTCGTTAGGGTCGCCGGCTTCACGATCGCCGGTACACCAGCCAGCAGCGCCGGCGCGAGCTTCTCCATCATCCCCCATACGGGGAAGTTGAAGGCGTTGATGAATACGGCTACGCCTTCCAGCGGCACGCAGATGTGACGTCCGATGAATGTCCCGCCCTTCGAGAGCGCTTCGGTCGGGCCATCGATGTAGAATGTCTCGTTAGGCAACTCGCGCCGGCCTTTGGACGCGTACACAAAGAACGTCCCGAAGCCGCCGTCGATGTCGATCCACGAATCTGTCTTTGTCGCCCCTGTCGCCGCCGACAACTCGTAGAACGCATCCTTGCGCTCGGTGAGGTACTGCGCCATCGCTTTGAGCATACGCCCGCGCTCGTGAAACGTTAGGCGTCGCAAGTTCGGGCCGCCCACGTTGCGCGCGTACTCAACCATCGCCTTGAAATCGAGCCCGTCCGACGACGCGACGGCTACTTCGGCGCCGGTTACCGCGTGATACAGCGGCGTCCCATCGCCCTGGCCATCGATCCACTCACCGAGCGCAAAACTCTTTAGTCGCATGAGGTCGTCATCCTTAAGTGCATTGCTCTGTAGTTCGGTTCGCTTGCAGTGCGAGCCGAAGCATAAGAAACTAGCAACATCCGCACGGCGCTTGTTCGCCGTGAATGGCGGCCAAGCGCGATGCACTCTCCAATCGCGAGGCGAAGCTCATGCTCAGCCGCCACCCTTTGCGCCAAGGTTTCATTGCAGGACTCATCGGCGCCACGGCGATCGCCGTCTGGTTCCTGCTCGTCGACGCTGTCGCTAACCGTCCGTTCTTCACACCCACGGTGCTAGGTGCGGCGCTCTTTGACCTGATTGGCGGGGCCTTTGGGGGACGCGAGCAGTTCACAAACGTCGCCATGTACACGCTTGTGCACTGCGGCCTCTTCGTCGCGATCGGAGTTGCTGCGACATACGCCACGAACGTGCTGGAACGAAAGCCGTCCAAGATCAGCGGCCTCGTAATGCTCTTCGTCGTGCTGGAGCTTGGCGTCCTCGCACTGACCGCGCTGCTCGTTCGCTCGCCACTATTTGGAACGATCGCTTGGTGGCAGTTCGGCATCGCGAACCTGATCGCGGCGTGGAGTATGGGGATGTACATCTGGCGCACACACCATCCGCTGCCGCAGTGGGATTGGCACGCTCAGAACGAGGAGAGTCACGAAAAGACTGCCTAACGGGACAACAAAACTAAAGCTGACAGCCATCAGCTAACGGCCATCAGCTGACAGCTACTGCCGGAGCGTTGTTAGCAGATCAGCGCGGGGGACACGGCGACGCGGGTGTAGCGCTTTCTCGCCGACGCGCGTAATAACCGGACCGTGACCCATGGGTGCTCCATTCGAGCCCGCGTCGTCCTCTCTTCGGGCAGAAGTCGTCGCGTGCTAATGCGCGCGATTTTTTGTTGTTTCGGGCTGACGCTGTTCTGGTCCTCACGGTCGATCGCCCAGCCGTCGAGCAAGTCGGCAACAGCGGTGCGCATCGCGGGCGCGGGCCCTCGAATCGACGGCAGGCTTGACGACGCAGCATGGGCCGCCGCGCAGCCGATCACCGACTTCGTGCAGCAGCGCCCAAATGAAGGCGCAGCACCGAGCGAACGGGCGGAAGTATTGATCCTGTATGACGATGCCGCGCTGTACGTCGGCGCACGGCTGCTGCGTCGTGATCCGCGCGAGATAGCGCGCGCCATGACCCGCCGCGACCAATCTGGCAGTGCCGAACGCTTCGCCATCGTACTCGACACCTACTTGGACAGGCGCACTGGCTTCGCCTTCATGATCAATGCGGCCGGAGTGAAAAGCGACATGTACCTCTCGCAGGACTCCGACCACGAAGGGCTGTCGGCGCAATACGACCCCGTGTGGGACGGCCGCGCCATCGTGGATTCGGCCGGCTGGACCGCCGAGATGCGCATTCCGTTTGCTCAACTGCGATTCACGTCCGCGGACGAACAGATTTGGGGGCTGGGGTTCGATCGGCAGATGCCCGACAAGTACGAGACGGATCGCTGGGTGTTGGTTCGACAGAGCGAGACAGGCTTTGTATCGCGCTTTGGAACTCTGCGCGGGATTCGCGGCATTGAGCCGAATCGGCCGGTAGAGCTGGTGCCTTACGCGGCGGCAGACGCCACCCGTCGCGCGAACGTCGATCCAAACAATCCCTTCAACGATCCGTTCGCGGGACGTATCGGCGCAGATGCCAAGTTAGGCATCGGTTCGAACCTAACGTTGGATCTGACTGTGAATCCCGACTTCGGCCAAGTTGAAGCCGATCCGGCCGAAGTGAACCTTTCGGCGTTCGAAACGTTCTTCGACGAACGTCGCCCGTTCTTCACAGAAGGCAACGAGCTGATTCGAGGACAGGGACCGGGCTACTACTACTCGAGGCGCGTCGGCGCCCCGCCTCACGGCGCTGTCGAGGGCGACTTCATCGACATCCCGCGTTCGAGTACGATCCTCGGCGCCGCGAAACTCACAGGACGCACGCACAACAGGCTATCGGTTGGCTCGTTGTTCGCCGTGACGCGGCAGGAGCACGGACGCAGCTTCGACATGGCCAGCGCGACGACGTCGCGTGTGAGCGTCGAGCCGCTCACGGCGTACGGTGTCGTTAGGCTTCAGCAGGAGCTCGGCAGTCAAGCATCTACGATCGGAGCCACGCTGACGGGCGTGCGTCGCGACTTGGGCGCGGGGCATCCGCTCGATTCGATACTGGCGCAGCAGGCAGTGACGGGAGGTGCGGACTTCCGCTGGCGGCTCAAGCAGGGGATGTACGCGTTTACGGGATGGTACGGCTTCAGCCACATCGACGGTGACTCCCAGGCGATTCTGCGGCTGCAGCAGTCGAGCGCGCGTTACTACCAGCGTCCCGATGCCGACTACGTCGAGTACGATCCGCGGCGAACCTCGTTAGGTGGACACACGGCGTCATTGCGCGCTGATAAGGACGCCGGGCGTCGCATCCTTTGGGGAGCGCAGATTCAAACCAATACCCCCGGCTTCGAGCTCAATGACGTTGGGCGTTTGCAGAGCTCGGACGAAATCCGGTACAACGCCGACGTTCAGATTCGCGAGACGCTGCCGGGGCGTTTTCTGCAGAACTGGCGGCTCGGTTTCGACACGCGCGGCGGCTGGAACTATGGCGGCGAGAAACAGTCCGAGAACTGGAATCAGCAGACGACGCTCACGTTCAAGAACTTTTGGCAGCTGCAGGTCAATACGTCGTTCGCCCTGCGAGCGCAGAACGCGACGCTGACGCGCGGTGGTCCATCAATGGGCACGGGCCACTCCTGGAGCGAAGAGGTTCGACTCAACAATGCGTCGAACAGCCGCACCGGGTGGCGAGTCAACGGCCGAGTAGGTCATGCGGAGTTCGGGGGCCATCGTCATAACGCGGGAGCGCAGCTGACGCTACGACCGACCGATCGATGGCAGTTGTCGATTGAGCCTAACTATTCTCGCGTGACCGAGCCTCGGCAGTACGTGCGGACCTTCGAAGATTCGCTCGCACGCTTTTTCGACAATCGCTGGGTCTTTGCCTACGTCGATCGCACGACGCTGTCCACGCGCTTGCGCGCCAACTACGCGTTCTCTCCAACGCTCACGCTCGAAGCGTACGCCGAGCCCTTTGCCGCAGATGGCCATTATCGCGACTTCGGTGAGCTTGAAGCGCCACGAAGCCGCGAATTGCGTTACTACGGAACGAGCGGAACGACAATTCGTCGCGAGAGCGACGGATCGCACACAATCACCGATGGTAGGTCGACGTTTTCTGTAGAGCCCGTGGATTTCCATATTCTGTCGCTGCGCACGAACATGGTGCTGCGCTGGGAGTGGAACCCGGGCAGCTCGCTGTTCCTCGTTTGGCAACAGAACAAGAACGCCAGTGAGCTCAGCGGCCGCCCCGTCGGTATGCGCTCGATGTGGCATGCGACGCGCACGGCCGGCGACAACTTCTTCTCGATCAAAGCGAGCTACTGGTTGCCGCTGTAGTAGCTACGGGCGCTCCAGGATCATTGCGACGCCCTGCCCCACGCCGACGCACATCGTACATAGCGCATAACGTGCTTTGCGTTCGCGCAACTCGAGCGCCGCTGTGAGCGCGAGACGCGCGCCGGACATGCCTAACGGGTGACCCAGCGCGATCGCGCCGCCGTTTGGGTTGACGCGCGGATCGTCGTCAGCCAGGCCCAGCTCGCGGGTGCAGGCCAGCACCTGCGCGGCGAAGGCTTCGTTCAGCTCGATCACCGCCATGTCGTCCAGATTGAGACCCGCCTTCGCCAACACCTTACGAGTCGCGGGGACCGGTCCGATCCCCATCACTCGCGGTTCGACGCCGGCGCTCGCAGTCGCGACGATTCGCGCCAATGGTTCCGTGCCTAACGCCTTGGCACCGTCCTCTGATGCGACGAGGAGCGCAGCGGCGCCGTCGTTGATCCCTGACGAGTTGCCCGCCGTGACGGACCCCTTGCCATCATGACGGAACGCGGGACGGAGCTTTCCTAACGCCTCTGTCGTCGTATCCGGCTTCGCGAACTCGTCGTGCGCAAATTCCAGTGCGACCCCCCTCTTCGGGCCAGGTACGCTGACCGAGACGATTTCCTGTGCCGGCCGTTTGCGTGCGACAGCGTCCGCTGCCTTTTGCTGCGAGCGAACAGCGAAGGCGTCCTGATCCGCGCGCGCTATACAAAAGCGCTCGGCGACGTTCTCCGCCGTTTCGCCCATGGCGTCAGTCCCGTAGCACTCTTTCATCTTGGGATTGACGAAGCGCCAACCGATCGACGTGTCGAAGAGCTGTGCGTCGCGCGCGAATGGCGTCGACCCCTTGGACATGACGTACGGCGCGCGCGTCATGCTTTCGACCCCACCGGCCAGGTATACATCACCGTCGCCGAGCCTAACGCCGGCAGCGGCCGTCGCCACAGCAGTCAGACCCGAGGCGCACAGACGATTGACCGTCTGCCCCGGAATCGACAGCGGAAGGTTGGCGAGGAGCAGTGCCATGCGCGCCACGTTGCGGTTGTCTTCGCCGGCCTGGTTCGCGCAGCCGAGAATCACATCAGTGATTTGCTCGCGGTCGAAGCTGGGATAGCGCTCCAATAGCTTGCTGATCACGTGCGCGGCCAGATCGTCGGGTCGCGCCTGTGCCAGACTGCCGCCGAATGCGCCGATTGCCGTGCGCACGCCGTCTATGATGTACGCGTCTTGTGGAGCTTTTCGTGTCATGAAGGACTGGGAACCGCAGTTTCTGCAGTTGTCGCCGGGAAGTGTTCTTTGAGCGTGCGGTATGCTGTCCCGCGGAACAAGCCAACCAGCTCGCCGCCCTGTCGCGTGACGTCCACTCGATAATAGCCTAACCGTTCCGAGGCCGCCTCCTCGCGCGCCACCGCCGTGAGCACATCTCCCTCACGGATGGCAAGTGGATACGTGATCGAGTTTTCGATGCTGACTGTGACGCGCCCGTGTGTGTTGCACGCGAACGCGAACGCCGAGTCAGCCGCCGAGAAGACGATTCCGCCGTGAGCCACGCCGAAGCCGTTGAGCATCTCGCTGCGCACAGTCATTCGCAGGGTGCACGTTCCCGGCGCGATGTCCAGCACCTCCACACCAAGCCAGCGGCTGAACGTATCACGCGCGAGCATCGCCTGCTGAACACGCTCGGCGAGTCGCTGCGCGTTAGGCGCCTCTGTCGCCGCCACCTTGGTGTTATCACTCACTGAAGAAACTCTTGCGTTCCCGGACCATGCGCCGCAACAGCGCGCTGGCTCGATAGCGGTCTTCGTGATACTCGTCATGCAGCGAGTCGATCTCGGCGAGCACTTTGTCGAGACCGATCTCTTCTCCCCACGCGAGCAGCCCCTTGGGGTAGTTCATGCCTCTGGTCATGGCGACTTCAATATCGGCGACTGTCGTGATCCGGTGGTAGACGGCATCGACGGCCTCATTCACGAGCATAGCCAGGACGCGACTCAGCAACGCCGCACCTAACGTACGATCTTCCCTGGCTGCCGGTCGCTCGGCGCCATCGGCGTAATCATAGAATCCGCGCCCCGATTTCCTGCCGAGCAGTCCGGCTTCGAGCAGGCGGCGCTGTGTCAGAGATGGTTTGAAGCGCGGATCGTAGTACAGAGCGGTCCACACGCTCTCCGTGACAACGTAGTTCACGTCGTGGCCGATGAAATCCATGAGCTCGAATGGGCCCATGCGAAAGCCACCTAACGTCGTCATCGCCCAGTCGATATCGCTCGTGCTGGCAATCCCTTCATCGAGAATACGCAGCGCCTCGCCGTAATACGGTCGCGCCACACGATTCACGATGAAGCCAGGCGTGTCGAGCGCGAGCACTGTTGTCTTTCCCCAGCCATCCACGACGCCGCGCGCCGCTGCGACGACACCCGCATCCGTGCGCACGCCGGGGACGATCTCCACCAGGGGCATCACCGTGGCAGGGTTGAAAAAATGCACACCTAACGCGCGCTGCGGTCGCTCGCACGCGGCGGCGATGGCCGCGATCGAAAGAGAGGACGTGTTGCTCGCGAGGATACAATCTTCCTGCACGGCGGCTTCGAGCTGACGGAATGCGGTCCGCTTGGCGTCGAGCTGCTCCACGATCGCCTCGATCACGATGTCGCATCCGCCGAAAGCATCGTACGC
>DATBKN010000021.1:0-4772 GCA_036555845.1 Gemmatimonadaceae bacterium
ACGTGCTGCGCGAAGCGTTTGATAACCGACTGGATGTCGAGCGCGAGTTCGACCATGAGATCACCAAGGGGTCAGGTCTTGCAATACGACAGCTAACAATTGCGGCGTTACCCAATTCAACGCCGAGTGAATTGGGTATCGCCGCGTAGTTTAGCTGTCGTATTGCAAGACCTGACCCCTGATGCGAAGGGTGCGCAGAATATAGCGGTGCAAACGGCCCCCCCCACTCCGTCCCGACAGCCGCGCCATCGCCTCATAAGCGTCGTCGCCGCCCTGGGGAGCTCGGTATTGCTCCTCTTTCTGGTGGCGCCGATCGCGCAACTCGTTACGCGCGGCGGAGTCTCGGGGATTCGCGCCGTCGGAGTCGACGGCGACTTGCGCGCTGCCCTCCTGCTCACTGCACTGACAGCGACCGGCGCGACCCTTTTCGGTATCCTGACTGGAACGCCACTCGCCTACTTCCTCGCGCGCACTCGATCACGCGGCGCAGGAGTCATCGCCGCGCTGCTCGACCTCCCGCTGCTCATTCCTCATCCGGTAGCTGGCATTGCCCTCCTCCTCGTGCTGGGCCGTGAAAGCACGGCCGGTGGCTGGTTGCTCAAAGCTGGACTGGGGGTGGTTGGGACGCCGTTAGGCATCATCGCGGCCATGCTGTTCGTATCGGCGCCGCTATACGTGAGCGGCGCGCGCGAGGCCTTCGCTCGCGTCGATCGTCGCTTCGAGGGCGTTGCGCGCACGCTGGGTGACACACCCGGGCGCGTCATGCGGCGAGTCACGTTGCCGCTCGCGCTGCGCGGACTCGTGGCGTCCGGCGTCGTCATGTGGGCCCGTGCCGTCAGCGAGTTCGGCGCGATCGTGATCCTCACATACAACCCCAAGACAGTCAGCGTGCTCAGCTACGATCGCTTCACGACGTTCGGGCTTTCCGAGGCCCTCCCCGTCGCTGCAGCGCTGGTGCTCTTTGCTCTGATCCCACTCGCCGTGTTGCGACTGTTGCGCTACGAGCGCCGTCTGGACCAGCCCTGGTGATCAGCGTTCGCAACCTCGGCGCGCGCGTCGGCGCGTTCCGCCTGCGCGACGTGTCGTTCGACGTGCCGGCAGGTCGCTACGGCGTGGTGATTGGTCCTGCCGGTTCCGGTAAGACGACGCTGCTCGAGGCGATCGCCGGCCTCACGCCCGCTTCCAGCGGCGAGGTTTCGTTAGGCAGTCGCGCTGTCACACGCGAGCCGCCTGAAAACCGCGGTATCGGGATCGTCTACCAGCACGGCTATCTTTTCCCGCACCTCTCCGTGGGCGAGAACATCCACTACGGGGCGACGGCGGACACGACCACGGCCGCGCAGGAGGTGACTCGCCGCTTCGGGATCGCGGACCTTGTCGATCGTGGCGTGCAGTCGCTCAGCGGCGGCGAGCGCCAGCTCGTGGCGCTCGCGCGCGCGTTGGCGCGCCGCCCAGCGGTCGTGCTGCTGGATGAGCCCTTCAGCGCGCTCGATCCCAAGCGTCGCGCGCTCGCGCGTCGCGAGGTGCGCGCGCTGCATCGCGAGTGGGGTTTCACGGCGCTTCAGGTGACGCACGACTTCACAGAGGCCGGCTTGTTAGGCGACGTCGCGATCCTGCTCGACGCCGGCCGCGTACTGCAATACGGCGCGCCAGACGAAGTTTTCCGGCGACCAGCGACACCGTACATCGCCGAGTTCCTCGGCGCCGAGAATGTGCTGGCGGGAACAGTGCGCGTGTTTAAGGACGCGCCGCCCGATTTCATTGCTAGTGACGATGCGCCCGGCACACGTGTGCCCTCCGATCTCGCCGGGGGATACCATGCGTTGGAGTTTGTGACCGGTGCGATGAAGATCTATACCGTCGGCAGCGCAGCCGCTGGGACCGCGTATGCTGTGATCCGCGCAGAGGAAGTCTCGATCGCGCGCACCGCGCCGGCAACATCGGCGCGCAATGTCTTTCGCGGCCGCATCGTGGAGGTGTCAACGTTAGGCGCACTTGCGCGGGTCGCGCTGGACGTAGACGGCATGCCGCTCGTCGCAGCGTTGACGTCGCGTTCCGCGGACGAGCTGCGTCTCCGCGAAGGAGAGGAAGTGTGGGCGTCGTTCAAAGCCCTGGCCGTGCACCTCTGCTGAAATAGCAGCTGAGAGCTGTCGGCTGTCAGCTGACGGCTTTCGTTGGGGTTGATGGGGGGGAGACTAGGGGTACCCCGAGTGTTCAGCCCGCTCCGGTTGGTTGTACTCTGGGTCGCGAACGAGGCGCGGGCATGAGCGGTCCGTCGGGTGGTGAAGGGGTTGTTCGGGTGTGGCCCGCGTCTCGAAGGAATGGGCGGCGGTTGGGCTGGGCAGACTATCGGGGCAGGGGGCAGCCGGCGGGGTGGGGCTTGAAGGAAGGTGCGCGGGTGAGTCGGTTATTCGCCACATGGATCACAGTGACGTGAGGTGTGGACGACTAGACTGCGGTTCGCCCCCCAGTCCTCGATAGGCGTCGTATCGCGCGATGCTGTCGAGGACTCGTTGTCTCTAGCTTGAAGGCTCCGAATCCCCACTCGAGGAACTGCCATGGAAGACTACAAGCCCAAAGGTCCCTTGCCGCCGGAGAGTGATCACAAGATCGAGCTCGAAGCCGCGGTTGAATTCGTCAAGCGATATCGCAAGTACGCCGGACCAGCGGCAGAGAGAGGCGGTTATTTCTGGGCCGAACCGATTCGCCGGATGCTGGCCGAGCCAGGCGTCGTCGGAATGCGCTACTACCACGGCACCGATGCCGACGGCAAGTACCGAATTATCCTCTTGGGTGTCGACAGCGATGGACGGGATATCGTTAAGCACCCGACCAGTGGAGGCGCGCGCTCAGTAACCGGTGGCGAAGGGCAAGTACTGGAAAGCAGCTCATTCCAGAGTGGCCCGGCGCCAGATGCACAACTCGAGAACCACTGGCCATGTCCGCCGTGGTGCCCGCCTGACGGCCCCTTCGCCTGAGCGACTGACGAGGCGCTGTCGTCTTGTATTACCCATGGGAACTCTACGCCGCGACATTCGTCCAGTTACTCCCCGTTGTGGGCGGGTTGCTGCAAGGCGGCAACCTGCCCCCCGCGCGTCGCTGGTTCATGCTTTGGTGCCTCTTGAGTTTCATTGCCGACGGCGTGCAGTTCATTTTCGGTCAAGTGGTTGGAAACAACTTGTGGCTGCGCATGATCATCGCGCCCGTTCAAGTAGCGGTTGCGTTCTGGGCGCTTTCCCTGTGGCAGCTCGACGCCAAGCCACGGCGAGTGATGCGTCAGGCGATCTTCTTTTTGATCCCAGCCACGATCGTCATCGCCATGCTTTGGGAAGGCCCAGTGTCTTTTGGTGACAAATCGGGCCCAATGCTGCAGCTCGCGCTCTTGGCGGGATGCGTCTATACGCTCGTTAGCCGCAGCGTCGCGTCCACTGTCCGGCTCGCGCGCGAAGACTGGTTCTGGATCACCCTGGGCCTCTCGCTCTACTTCGCGCTCGGCGTGGCACTCGGTCCCGTGGCAATGGCCTTGCTACAGGGCAACACGGAATTCCTAAAACAGGTGCTGCTCTTCAAAGCGCGCGCTGACATCCTCGCCTTCGTCCTGATGACAATCGGCATGCTATGTCCGCTTCCCCGCAGTTTGTCACTGAAGCCTACATAGCGTCCGGGTTGGCGTTAGGCCTCTTGGTCTTCGCACTCGGTGCGGCGCTGGCTCTGTATCAGCGCCGCACGCTGCGGCTGCGCGAACAGCTCGCCGACTGCCGCCGCCAACTTGGCGCCGGGCCAGCCAGCAGCTAGTGCCGTTGTAACGCTGGCCGAGTCCTTCGTCAGTGTGTCATAACGAGTTGGAACGGCTCTAGCGCATTTCAAGCCGCCCCCCCAACCTTCTTGGGAGGGAAGTCTATCCCCCAAGCTGTGTCCGGCTCCGCGCAGTTCATCGGTCAGGTCTACGTCGCCTCCGCGCTGGCGTTAGGCGTCATCCTGTTCGCGCTGGGTGCCGCCCTCGTTTTCTATCAGCGCCGTATCGTTTCGCTTCACAGAGAACACGCCAAGCGTCTGCTCGCCGCACAGGAAGACGAGCGCGCATGGGTCGCGCGCGAGGTGCATGACGACGCCTTACAGCGCGTAGCCCTCCTGCAGCACGAGCTCGACAACTGGACCGGCGAGCAGCCCGTCCCGCAGGAACGTGCAAAGCAACGCATCACAGCGCTGCGCGAAGAATTGAGCGACCTTGGCGTCATGCTGCGAAAGGTTGCGCATCACTTGCATCCATCGATCATCGAGCACGCCGGCCTCGTTCCGGCGCTGCACGCGCTAGCCAACGACATACGAAGTGCTTCCGGCTTCGAGCTCGACGTGGACACATCCGCGGCACCCGCTGTTTCGCTTCCGAAAGAGAGCGCCCTCATCCTCTATCGCATTGCGCAAGAAGCGGTGCGCAACTCCGAGAAACATGGCGGGACGACGAAGGCGAGCATCACTCTCGCGCAGCGCAATGGCGCCGTCGTCATGACGGTGGCCGATCGCGGCCGCGGCTTCGACATGACGCAGCACGATCGAGCCCACGGCCTCGGTCTCGTGAGTATGACCGAACGGGCTCGTTATGCTGGTGGTACTATCGAAATCGAGTCGCAACCAGGCGCGGGCACAGTCGTGCGCGTCGAGGTGCCGACTACAGAAGGAAGCCTGCCATGATCCGTAGAACGGCAATTCTCATCGCCGACGACCACCCGCTCGTGAGCCAGGGTCTGCGCGCCATCCTGCGCATCAACTGC
>DATBKN010000022.1:0-16645 GCA_036555845.1 Gemmatimonadaceae bacterium
GCGGTGGATGCGCCGGCCTCGTCGGCCGTGCCGCCCAACGCGAGCGTCTCGCCTGACGGGCAGCGGGCCGTCTACATCAAGGACTTCAACCTCTGGTCCAAGGACCTGACGACCGGCCGCGAGACCCGGCTCACGACCGACGGCGTCAAGGACTTCGGCTACGCGACGAACAACGCCGGCTGGGTGCACAGTGACCGTCCCGTCGTTACATGGTCGGCCGACTCGCGACAGATCGCCACGTTCCAGCATGACGGACGCGGGGTTCGCGACATGCATCTCGTCGCGACGAACGTTGGCCCACCGCGGATCGAGACATGGAAGTATCCGATGCCCGGTGACAGCGTGATTTTTCGCATCAGCCGAGTGATCATCACTCAGGGAGCCGACGGCGGGCCGAAGCTCGTTAGGCTGCAGATGCCGCCGGATCAGCACCGTTCGACTGTGTCCGATCACGTGGCCTGCGGCGGCGGGATTTGCGACGCGCAGTGGTACCCGGACGGCTCGCATCTCGCGTTCATCTCCAGCTCGCGCGATCACAAGAGCGCCTGGTTCCGTGTGGCCGACGCGCAGACTGGCGAGGTGCGCACGCTTTTCGAAGAGAAGATGGCGACGCAGGTGGGCGATGCATCGCTCACCGAGAATCTGTGGCGCGTGCTACCGGCTTCGAACGAGCTGATCTGGTGGTCGCAGCGCGAAAACTGGCTGCATCTGTATCTCTACGATCTTACGAGTGGGCAGCTCAAGAATCGCATAACGAGTGGCGAAGGCAACGTGGATGACATCATTCACGTGGACGAGAAGGGGCGCACGATCTACTTCCTCGGCGCCGGCAAAGAAGCGGGTCGCGATCCCTACTTCCAGCATCTGTACAAAATCGGATTCGATGGGCGCGGGCAGACGCTGCTCACGCCGGAAAACGCGAATCACGTCGTCACGATGTCGCCGGATGGGAAGTACTTCGTGGACTCGTACTCGACGCCCGACACGCCGCCGATCACCGTGCTGCGCGACGCGAATGGAAAGCTGATTCAAACGTTGGAGCGCGCTGACATCTCGCGTCTGCTCGCAACCGGGTGGAAGCCGCCGACGCCGGTCCGCATGAAAGCGCGCGACGGCAAGACTGACATCTATGGGTTGATGTACACGCCGTCGAAGCTCGATTCGACGAAGAAATATCCAATCGTCAACCAGATCTATCCGGGCCCGCAGTCAGGCAGCGTGGGTCCGCGCTTCTGGTCGCCCGCTCGCGGTGACAATCAGGCGCTCGCCGAGCTGGGTTTTGTCGTCGTTCAGATCGACGGCATGGGGACGCCGGGCCGGTCCAAGGAGTTCATGGACTATTACTACGGCCACATGAACGACAACACGATCCCGGACCAGGTGGCCGGGATGAAGGAGTTGGCGCAGCGCTATCCGTTCATCGATATCGAGAAGGTCGGGATCTGGGGTCACTCAGGCGGCGGATTCGCCACGGCGGCGGCGATGTTCCGCGCGCCGGACTTCTTCGACGTCGGCATCGCCGAGTCGGGGAATCACGACAACCGCAATTATGAAGATGATTGGGGAGAGCGATATCAGGGGCTACTCGTTAGGACCGGTCCCAGCGACAATTACGCCGCCGAGGCGAACCAGACGCACGCGGCGAATCTCAAGGGAAAGTTGCTGCTGGCGCACGGCGGGATGGACGACAACGTGCCGCCGTACAACACGAACCTCGTGGTGGATGCGCTGATCAAGGCGGGCAAGGACTTCGATCTCATCAATTTCCCCAACGCGCGGCACGGCTACGGCCCGGATAGCTTCTACATGATGCGGCGACGCTGGGACTATTTCGTAAAGAATTTGTTAGGCGCGGAGCCGCCGAAGGAGTACCAGATCGGACGACCCAGAGTCGTTCCCTGACCCCGACTTGCGCGCCTAACGCGCGAGCGCACTGCGGCAGGCGTGTCCAATCATCCGCTGACCCACGGCCTCGACGCAGAGGCCGTCGGGGGGCTGGGGCTGGGTCTTGGTCGACCCTGCGGTCGGGCGTCGCGCCGTGAACGTCGAGCGCGCGTCGATCGTGGCGCTACCGCGACCGGGGAGCGAGCGCGGATTCCACGTGAAGCGATATGCTGCCACGGCACCTACACCGTCCAACACGCGTTTGCGCGACCCGTCCGAGTTCATGATCACGGCTCGGCGACGGCCATCCGGGAGTAGCAGGTCGGCGATGATCTTGGCGCCGTCGGGCGACCAATCCACCCATCCCGACGAAAACGTGGCCGACAGTCCGAGCGATGCGGTGCCGTCCCGATTTACGCGCAACGTAGCATCGGTGCCGTTAGGCTCCTTTCCGACGAGCACGAGACGAGTACCGTCCGGCGACCAATCGAAGCTGAAGGAGCTACTGACCGGCGTCAGGTTGACGAGGCGCGAGGCGGCGAGGTCAGCGACCCAAACATTCTGGCCGCCGGCGAATCCCACGAAAGCGATATGCGTGCCGTCCGGCGACCATTGCGCTTTCTGCGCGCCATCGAGCCTGACGCGCCCTCGCAGCTGTGTGCCGTCGGGCGCGACGCTGCAGATGTCCCAGAAACGCCCGAAGCGGTTGCAGGAAAACAGGATCTCGCTGCCATCCGGCGACCAGGTGGCGTCGAAATCCTGGGCCAGCGTGTCGAGCACCGCGCGCTCACCCGTTCCGTCCGCGTTCACAACATGCAGCGAGGCATGCTCGAACGGTCCTGTGAGCGATTTCTCGCGGTAGAAGAGGACGCGCTGCCCGTCCGGTGACCAGCGCGGGGCGAGATCGTAGTACGGATGGGTCGTTAGGCGTGTCAGCCCGGTGCCGTCCAGGCGTACGCTATACACGTCCATTGAGTTGGGTCGCTCCTGGGTGAAGAGCAGGCGCGATCCATCCGGGGACCAGTCCTCCAGGAAATTGCGGCCGGGAAGGTTGCTCAGCTGGACTTCGGCGCCGTCCGGACGGAGATAGAATACCTGGAGACTATCGTCGCGATAGTGGCGCGTGAAGGCAATGTCGCCGTAGCACTCGACGTCAAAAGCGACGACGAGCGTGTCCGCCTGCCTAACGTCGACGGAGCGCTCCGTCGTGTCGGCAAAGCAGTGCGTCGCGATACCGGAGAGCCGCACGGCGTAGCTGCCGCTGCGCAGGTTGCCGACGAGCCCGGGCGCGCTGGCGCTGACGGACGCGGTGCGTGTGCCGACAGCCACCGCGAACCCGTCAGGATCGATACCGTTGCCAAGCGCATTGATCCTAACGAGGATCGTGCCAGGTCCGGCGCCGGAATCCGACGGCGACCCCTCCCCGCATGCATTGAGCGCGAAGGCGAGCACGATGATGCGGCGCATTGCTGGCATGATTCGATATGTAATTGGCCCCACCACCCGGTCTGGCCCAATCTGGCTCAAAGCACACAGATTGGTTGCCATGAAGACGACACTATCCGCCCTTCGGACAGCTGCCTGCGCGCTGATTCTGCTCCAAAGCTGGACTGCGCTCGCGGCGGCGCAGAGAAACTGGCCCCCGGTCGCGACGTTCTCAATCCTCGGCTACGACCCCGCGACTGGCGAGGTCGGAGCCGCCGTGCAGTCGCGCGTCTTTTCCGTCGGCAACGGCGTCCTGTGGGCCGAAGCAGACGCCGGCGTTGCCGCGACGCAAGCGATCGTGGACGTGAGCTATGGTCCGAAAGCGATTGCCTACCTCAAGGCCGGTTTGGCGCCTAACGCGATCGTCGCGCGCATTCTGGCCGAGGATCCCGATCCGCGTCCGGCCGACTGGACGAAAGAAGGCCGCCAGTTCGCCGTGATGAATGCGAAGGGCGAAGTCGCGGTGCATACCGGCCCCAAGGCCTCGACGTGGGCCGGGCACAAAGTCGGGAAATACTGCAGCGCGCAGGGGAACATTCTCGCCGGCCCCGCCGTGGTCGAGAACATGGTAAAGGCGTTCGAGGAGACGCAGGGTCATCTCTCGCTGCGGCTGCTTGCCGCATTGGAGGCAGGGCAGGCGGCTGGCGGTGACACGCGCGGAATGCAGTCGGCAGCGATGCTCATCGTCAAGAAGGACGGTGGCGTCTGGCTGCATAACGACGTTGTCCTGCGATTGCAGGTGGACGACAACCCAGAACCGATCAAAGAGCTGCGACGGCTGGTCGAGAAGGCCGCCGAGCAGCGCGAGCGCATGCGCCGGAGGGGCTGATGCGTAAGGAGCTGATCGTAGTCGTCTTGAGCGCCGGCCTAACGAGCACAGCGCTGGCGCAGGCCGATACCACGCCGCCCTGGATGTGGTCCACGGAGCGCGTGAAACAGACAATCGGCATGGTGCGCGCCGGGAAGAGTCTTGCGCCCAAGCAATGGCCAGGTGGTGCGCGCGTCGCGGTACTGCTCTCCTTCGACGTCGACAACGAAACCGTCTTCTTGGCCCCGATCGCCCCCGGTCGCGCCAACATCGGGGGACTATCGCAAGGCGAGTACGGCGCTCGCGTGGGCTTGAAGCGCGTCCTCGCGCTGCTCGAGAAGCAGAAGATCCCCGCCTCGTTCTTCATGCCGGCGATGAGTCTCGAGCTGCATCCGGAGATCATCCCGATGATCAAGGCCGCCGGACATCACGAGTTCGGCGTGCACGGCTGGATTCACGAGCTGAACTCGACACTGCCGGCCGCCGCGGAGCGCGACCTCGTTAGGCGAGCCGTCGAGTACTTCGAAAAGGCGACGGGCGCCAAGCCGGTTGGCTACCGTGCGCCGTCCTGGAACTTCAGTCCCTCGACGCTCAGCATCATCCGCGAGCTGGGGCTCATTTACGACAGCTCGCTCATGTCGGACGATTCGCCGTACGAGCTCATGGCCGACGGGCAGCCGACGGGGATCGTCGAGCTGCCGGTGGAATGGATCAACGACGACGCGCCACTGCTCAATCCGCGTGGCGATCGCTATAGCGCGCCGGATCAGCTGCTCAAGGTGTGGATGGACGAATTCGACAAAGCCTACGAAGAGGGGACGAACTTCGTCCTAACGATGCACCCGCACATAATCGGGCATCGTTCGCGCATCGTGTTGTTGGAACGTCTGATCGCGCACATGAAAACGAAACCTGGCGTGTGGTTCGGCACGCATCGCGCGGCCGTCGAGTATGTGAAAGCGCAAGCACGAATGATGTGAGTTGTTCCGAGATCCAAAGATCAGGAGCAACTGCTGTTCGGATGACACGGACTGAGCGGATTATTCAACTTTGCACTCGTCTGTTGAGTGTTTTGTCAGCAGTTGCTGTATCAGGCCAGTTCGCACTGTCCGCACAGCCGGTACGCTTCAGCGCAGAGTGTTCACCGGCGACGCCGCTCTTTTCTTCACCCTACTGCGCCGAGCTCGTAGCGGTTCCCGACCTGCCGGGTGCGCGCGGCGTCATGCAGCTCACCCCGGTCGTGTCGCCTTTCGGCATCGCCGTCGACTCGGCGGGACGCCAGCGCGTGCGCCTAACGCTCGTCGTCCAGGGTCTCCCCGGCGCGGCAAGCCTGGGAGCCTACAGGACGTACGTCGCCTGGGCCTACTCCCTCGCCATGGACAAGGAGCACCGGCTCGGCGAGGTGCGCAACGGCAGAGTCCCGTTAGGCGAGATGCCCTCCTCCCTGGTCCAGTTTCGCGTACTCGTCAGCGCCGAAGCGAACGGACGTGTCGCGTCGAGGGGCGGGAAGCTCGTCATGCGGGCGACGTCGCCGAGCGCGCTGTTGCTGGCGCATCGCGACGTGATGACGCCGTTCCTCATCGGTGGCTCGGCAACAATGGAGCACGGCGATCACGCGGCGCACTGGCCCACGCCGGCAGCCGATCCACGCATTACGCCAACGCCTGGCATGGCGGGCATGCGTCCGGCGGTCGCGCCCCTCTTACCGACGGCTTCGGCGGCAGGCTCGGCGCGCCCTCGGGAAATCGTTAGGCTAGCGTCCGGTGACACGCTGACGCTCACGGCAGGGATCGTCGCGAAGAACGTCGCCGGGAAACGATTCCTCATGTACGGCTACAACGGACAGATCCCCGGGCCGCTCATCTCCGTGCAGAAGAACGCCCAGATCGTCGTGCGCTTCGTGAACGGCATCGACCAACCCTCGACGATCCACTGGCATGGCGTGCGCCTGGAGAATCGCTTCGACGGCACAGCGCACGTGACGCAGGAGCCCGTCGCGCCGGGTGACTCGTTCACGTATCGCGTGCGCTTTCCCGACGCCGGCGTGTATTGGTACCACCCGCACGTGCGCGAAGACATTCAGCAGGACCTTGGTCTTTACGGCAACATCCTCGTGCGGGCGGCACCGCCCACCGCGCATCGCGAGGAAGTGCTCGCGCTCGACGACCTGGCCGTTGATTCGACTGGTGCGCAACTCCCGTATGGCTCCGACGTTCCCACGCACGCGCTCATGGGTCGCTTCGGCAGCCTGCTGCTCGTCAACGGCGAGCCGTCCTATACGTTAGGCGTCCGCCGCGGTGAAATCGTGCGCTTCTATCTCACCGACGTCGCCAACGCGCGTTTGTTCAACCTCACGGTCCATGGTGCCCAACTGAAGCTCGTCGGTAGCGACATGGGCAACTTCGAGCGAGAGAGCTGGACGACGCACGTGACGATCGCACCGGCGGAGCGCTACATCGTCGACGCGCGTTTCTCCGAGCCGGGGCGCCACGCCATCGTCAATCACGTGCAGTGGCTGGATCACGCACGTGGCATCTATAAGGATGTCGCGGACACGTTAGGCTTCGTCGACGTCTCGGATGCGCCGGCGCCCGCGCTGGCGGGTCCGCGCTTCGACGAGCTGCGCCGCGATGAAAGCGTCTATCGTGAAATGGCTCGCCTCAGACGCTACGTCGCGCGCGCGCCCGATCGTACCCTGACACTGGGCCTCAAACTCAGGGATGTGCCGCCGACGATGCTCGCGATGCTGGCTGGCATGTCCGTTCCGGTGGACTGGAATGACGGCATGCCGCAGATGCACTGGGCCCTCACGGGCCGCGAGGTGACGTGGACCATCAGCGACGAACGCGGGCGCGAGAACATGGCGATCGACTGGCGCTTCAAGCTCGGCCAGGTCGTGAAATTGCGCATCAAGAATCGCTTCGATGTCGCGCATGCAATGGCGCATCCGATGCACCTGCACGGCCAGCGCTTCGTCGTCCTGGCGCGCAACGGAATACCTAACGAGAATCTCGGGTGGAAGGACACCGCCGTCCTGCCGGCTGGTGAAACGATGGATCTTCTCGTCGAGCTGACGAATCCCGGGCGCTGGATGCTCCATTGCCACATCGCCGAGCATTTGGGGACCGGCATGATGACCGTTTTCCAAGTGGAACGCTAAGTAGCGGGGTCAGACTCCCCGCCGGGGTCTGACCCCCGCCTGGGGTCTGACCCCCGCTTGGGGTCTGGCCCCGCTGGTGGAACCATGATCGGCCAAGGGTTACGTTGTGGGCCCCTTCGAAAGCTCTTCGGCGCTAGCTCTTAGCTCATAGGGACAGCCATGCGATTCCGATCTCTCCCCCTGCTACTCGGCGTACCGGTCCTCACTCTAAGCGCTCAAAGGACCCTGACTCCGCAGTTTCAGGCCGTCGTTTCGGTGAACGCTCCGGTCGTCGCGCTAACGCACGTTCGGCTGATCGACGGCACCGGAGCACCGGCGCGCGACGACCAGACGATCGTTATCGAAGGCGAACAGATCCGCGCAGTTGGAAAGACCGGAGACGTGAAAGTGCCTGACGGGGCTCAGGTTATCGATCTGACCGGCCACGCCGCGTTTCCGGGACTCGTGGGTCTGCACGACCACATGTACTACTCGTCGGCCGCCGGCGGCTCGATGAAGATGATGTTTTACAGCTACCCGCGACTCTTTCTCGCGGCTGGCGTTACGACGATCCGCACAGCGGGCAGCACGGACTCGTACCGCGAGCTGAACCTCAAGAAATCGATCGATGCGGGTCAGTCGATCGGGCCGGATCTCGTCGTCACAGGACCATACTTGCAGGGGCCGGTTGAAGGGCCCGGCGGCATGTATCCACTCAACGGCCCGGAAGACGCGAAGCGCATGGTGCGCTACTGGGCCGAAGAGGGCGTCACGTGGTTCAAGGCCTACACGTCGATCTCGCGCGCCGAGCTTGGGGCCGCGATCGAGGAGGCGCACAAGCGCGGCGTGAAGGTCACGGCGCACCTGTGCTCCGTCGGATTCCGCGAAGCCGTCGCGTTAGGCATCGACAATCTGGAGCACGGCCTCTTCACGAATTCCGAATACACGGCCGGCAAGCAGCCCGACGCCTGTCCCGCCGGCGGCAACGTCTCGAGCTACGCCACGCTGGACGTGAACAGCCCTGACGTGCAGCGCACGATCCAGGAGATGGTGAAGAACAAAGTGGCGATGACGTCCACGCTCGCTGTTTTCG
Organism: Gemmatimonadaceae bacterium; assembly: GCA_036555845.1. GTDB lineage: Bacteria > Gemmatimonadota > Gemmatimonadetes > Gemmatimonadales > Gemmatimonadaceae > DASYRX01. Next base: position 8,410 of record DATBKN010000022.1, read on the forward strand.
AAACGGGAGCACCGAGCCGGCTGGAGCGGGATGAGCGCGTGCTCGCCGCGCTGTTCCCTGCGGCGAGTCAGGCTGTCGCGCAGTTCTATGAGCGCGGCAAGACCTCGAATGATTCGGTGTTCCGCAAAGTGATGCGCGTCGCGATGGATTTCGAGCGCGCGTTCGTGAAGGCGGGTGGAACGCTGGCTGCTGGTTCCGATCCATGCTGCGCGCACTCCATCGCCGGCTACTCGGATCAACGCAACTATGTGCTGCTCAACGAAGCCGGCTTCTCGCCTGAAGAAGCGATGCGAATCATGACGCTCAACGGCGCGACAGTGTTAGGCAAGGCTGACAAGATCGGAAGCATCGCGGCGGGCAAACAGGCGGACATCGTCATCGTGCGCGGCGATCCGTCGAAGCAGCCGGGCGATATTCGCAACACCGTCACTGTGTTCAGAAAGGGTCTCGGGTACGATTCCGCGAAGTTGACGGCGACTATCGCGGGACAGGTCGGCCTCCGGTAACGATAGGGAGAAGCGTTATGCAACTGCTCGTGATTCGGCATGCGATAGCGGAAGATCGGGAAGACTTTGCGGAGAGCGGTCGCGACGACTCCGATCGGCCGCTGACACGCGTTGGGCGCCGGCGTATGCGACGCAACGCACGCGGACTTCGCCGCGTCGCTCCTGCGATCGAGAAGATTGCGAGCAGCCCGTACGTGCGCGCGCTGGAGACGGCGCGCATCGTCGGCGACGCGTTAGGCGTCAAGGAAGAAACTGTGACGGTCGACGCGCTGACGCCCGATCACATGAGCGAAGCGCTGCTTCCATTCCTGTCCGCGCTCCCTCCCGACGCCAACATCGCCATCGTCGGGCACGAGCCGCATCTCGGGCGCCTCGTCACCTGGCTCATGACGGGTGGCTCCGAGTCGCACGTCACGTTGAAGAAGGGCGGAGCCGCGCTGTTGGACCTCGGTGTACGACCCGGTGCAGGCAGCGCGATCCTGCACTGGCTGCTCACGCCCGGTCAGCTGCGCGCCATCGCGGACTGATGGACAATCGGTTGCAGGAACGCCTCACAGAGCCCGCCGCGCTCGGCGCACGGCGAGTCGCGTTAGGCATGGTCGACACCCTCGAGAAGGCAAATGACCGCCGTGGCGCGACGGACAATTCCGAAGCGCTGCACGACATGCGCGTCGCGATGCGGCGTCTGCGCTCCTGGCTGCGCGCGATGAGCGACGTGCTGAGTGACGTGGGCGGCAAGACGCGTTCGCGCCTCGAGTCGATCGCGGCCGTCTCGAATGAAAGCCGCGACGCAGAAGTGCTGCTCGACTTTCTGAGAGACCGCGTCACCGCCCTGACACCACGCGAGCGCGCCGCGGCACGACATCTCGTAACAGTCCTCAGCGAAAGAAAAGCGCGCGCCGACGCCAAACTGCAGGATGAAATCGAGCGCAAGCTCGAGCGCACGCTGAAAACGCTGCGCCGCAGGCTCAGCAGGCACCCGGTGCCGGTGGACCCCGCGGAAGGGATCGCGGATCCGACATTCGGCAGCGTCGTTGCGCACGCGATTCTCACCCAGGAAGCCGCGCTGGCAGACGCGCTGGCCGAAGTATCCAGCATCGTGGACGACGAGCAGATACACCGAGCGCGCATCCGCGGCAAACGGCTGCGCTACGTGCTCGAGCCACTGACCGATGTCAGCGAGGAAGCCAAGGGGCTCGTTCAGAAGCTGAAGCAGCTGCAGGACTCGTTAGGCGAAGTCCATAACGCGCACTTCTGGTCCCGGGAGCTGGCCAAGGCGATGGAGGACGCGGCGCACGAAGACGCTCGCGCCATCGCGGCGCTGGCGCGCGCCGAGATCATCCCACCCAAACGCCGCGGCGCTCGGCGCCGCACGAGCACGCGCTTGCGTCCCGGGCTGGTAGCGTTGGCCGAGAACGTCCGGGCGCACGCGGAAGAGGCATATGCCAAGGCTCAAGCCGAATGGTTAGGCGATGCCGCGGCCGATTTCCTTTCGCGCACGCGCGCGCTGGCGGAAAAGCTCAAGGGGATGAGCCGCCCGGGTATCGAAATCGAGCGCAAGTATCTGCTCAGCGGCCTGCCGCCGCAGATGCCGGCGGCCGAGACACACGAGATCGCGCAGGGCTATCTGCCTGGCGAGCGACTCGTCGAACGCCTGCGACGCGACAAGCACAACGGCAGCGAACGTTTTCTGCGCACCGTCAAGCTCGGCGCCGGCGTGGTGCGCACCGAAGTGGAAGAGGAAACATCGCGCGACATGTTCGAGCACCTGTGGCCTCTGACGCGCGGCCGCCGTCTCGTGAAGCGACGGCACGTGGTGGATTCGCCGGAGCACCGCTGGGAGATCGACGAGTTTCTCGATCGCCCGCTCGTGCTCGCCGAGGTCGAGCTGGGTGATCCCGAGGCCGAAGTAAAGATCCCGGACTGGCTCGCTCCGGCCGTCGAGCGCGAAGTCACGGGCGACAGCGAGTACCTCAACGTGAATCTCGCGCGTTAGGCGCGTACCACTGAAGGGCTCACTTGCACGTATTCGTCGTGACGAACGACTTCCCGCCGCGCATGGGCGGGATCAACTATCTCGTCGATCAGATCATGCGGCGTTTCCCCGCCGGCGAGGTGACGATCTTCTCGTCGACGTATCCCGGAGCCGCCGAGTTCGATGCGACGTACCCGCACGAGGTGATCCGGCTCGCGACGACGATGATGCTGCCGACGCCCGGCGTTAGGCGTCGCTTGCATGCGGAACTGCGAGCGCGCAAGCCGGATGCTGTCCTTTTCGGAGCGATTTGGCCGCTGGGCCACATGGGCCCGGGAATCAAGCGCAAGCTCGGAATCCCCTATGCCGGCTTCTCACAGGGACTGGAGCTCACGGCGGCGCGCATTCCAGGCTTGCTCGGCCCCATCGGACGACAGGCGTTGTTCGTGTCCGCCGGGTCGGCCTGGACACGCCAAAAAGTGCAGCGCGCGTTCGACCGCGTCGGCGATATGCCGATCGTGGCGTCCGGCATCGATGTCCACATTTTCGGTCCGCACGTGTCGGATCGTGACGTGCGCCGGCGACACGCGTTAGGTGACGCACCCGTAATCTGCTGCGTCTCACGGCTCGTTCCGCGCAAGGGACAGGACATGCTCATCCGCGCGCTGCCGACGGTCGCGCGCGCGATCCGGAATGTGCGTCTCTTGATCGTCGGCATGGGCCCGCACGAGAAAGCGCTGCGCTCTCTGGCCCAGGCGAACGGCGTCAGCGATCGCGTGGTCTTCGCCGGCGGCGTGCCGTATGCCGAGCTGCCGGCGTACTTCCGCACTGGCGACGTCTTCGCGATGCCGTGTCGCGCGCGCTGGTTCGGCCTCGACGTGGAAGCGTTAGGTGCCGTCTTCCTCCAGGCGTCGGCGGTGGGACGGCCGATCGTCGTCGGCCGATCCGGCGGTGCGCCCGAAGCCGTGCGCGAAGGCGAGACCGGGGTTCTGGTCGACCCGACGTCGACCGACGAAATCGCCAAAGCGCTGATCGCGCTGCTGGAAGACCCTGTGCGTGCCGCAGCGATGGGCGCGGCGGGCGCACGCTGGATGCTGGAGGAGTGGACCTGGGACGCGCAGTCTGCGCGCGTGCGCGACCTGCTGCTGGCGAAACTTCGTTAGGCGCGGGCCAGCGCGGGCGCTCGGCGCGGTGCGCCAAGAGCTTCGCCGTAGATCTCTTCCAGCGTCGTGAGAATCGTGTCCCAGTCGTAGCGCTGCGCCCGCACGCGGCCCGCCGCGGCCATCGTGCGCGCCTGCTCTGGATGCTCGAAAAGCTGCTGCACGGCTCCGGCCAGCGCCGCAGGATCGCCGCTTCGGACGAGCAGCGCCTCGCGACCATTGCGCACGACTTCGCGATATCCGGCGATGTCGCTCGCGACGATAGGCAGACCAGCAGCCATCGCTTCGACGAGCACGATCCCGAAGGATTCACTACCGAGCGCCGGCGCGACGAAGACGTCCGCCGCGGCATAGTACGTCGGCAGTAGCTGGTCGGACACGCGACCTAACAAGTGCACGCGGGAACGCAGCGCATGCGGAAGCACTTCCACGGCTTCGCGCTCCACGCCTTCGCCGACGACGATCAGCTGCAGATCGCTGTATCGCTGCGCCAGACGGGCAAAAGCGCGCACCGCGACGGGGAATCCTTTGCGCGGTTCCAGCCGCCCCACAAAGAGCATCGTACGACCCTTGGGGAGCTTGGCAGGTTTCGCGCGCTCGAAGACATGCACGTCCGTCCCGTTAGGCACGATGCGGATGGGGTCGTACCCCATGCGCATGCAGACGCTCTCGCGGGCCGCTTCGGATACCGCGATGCGCTGCGCCAGCCGGCGCCAGACCGAATAGCCAAACGGCGCCAGGGCAGTGAAGAATCTTCCGGCAAGGCTATCGGCGGCGAAATACGAATGAAACGTCGCGACGACCGGCGCGGTGGTGCGCATGGTCGCCCAACGCGACGTGCTCGTCACGATGGGATCGTGCGCGTGGACGAGATCAGGCGCGAACTCGTCCAGCGTCTCCTGGACGATCCGCTTCGAGCTCTTGCTGAAGCAAATGCGCGCTACTGCTCCGTTTGCACGGATGTGAAACGGACGGCCCACGATCTTCACACCCGGTGGATCAAAGCCCGGATGCTCGCCGGGCGCGAGTATCAACACCTCATGCCCGCGCCCGCGCAAACGCTTTGTCAGTTGCCGGATATGCGCTTGGACACCGCCTGGCGCATCCCAGCTGTATGGCGAGATCTGGGCGATCTTCATGAAGTGAGCGTGTTACCTAACGTGACTGCGGCGCCTGCCACGAATGTGAGCCAGCGCCGCGACTGCAGCTACCAGGGCGAAAACTATGCCGCATATGCCCAATAGCGCACGATAAGGTTCATTCCATCCGCTTCTGCTCGCTAGGGCCACTCCACCCCCAACCGTCCACGCCGTCAGCACAAATACGACACCCAGCACCAGCTCGCGGGTTGAGAAAACGAGCGCCCGCGACTCCTGCGGCGCGGCTTCATGAATAAGCGTGTCCTGTGAGACCATAACTGGAGCCAGTAGCGCCCCACCCACGAGCGCGATTGGCAGCATTGCGGCGAACGTGTAAAACAGCGCGCCGATGCCCATCGCCACTCCGAGTAGGCTCATCGCCACGAGAATGATTGTCCCCTTGTCGAAGCGCGTTCCAACGATGCCTATCGCGAGCGATCCGACGATCATCCCTGCCGCCGTCATTCCACCGAGAAGGCCCACGCCCTTTGTCCCGGTGCCCAACACCGTTTGCACCGACACGACCAGGAGCACGTAGCCGCTGGCGGCCATGACGCCGAGCAGGGCGATCGTCAAAAAGGAGAATCGCAGTCTGCGGTCGCGTCCGACGATCGCGAACGCCGAGCGTACGGCATGTACCGGATGCAGGCTCGTCAGCGCCGGCGCCGGCGCCGGCGGGCGTCGTCCACCAAGCATTCTCGCGCCGATAAACACCGTCATGATTGCGGAGAATACGAACGAAGCCGCGTCGATGTAGAACCCCGCGGCGTACTCGGGCCATCCTATGCGACGCCAAATCGCCGCGCTCAGAATCAAACCGCCACCGACAATCCCGAACACGGTCGCGAAGCGACCGATGAGCGAGAGGGCGGCGTTCGCCGGCAGCAACTCGTTATGCGAGACGAGATCAGGGATCAGCGCCAGCTTCGCCGAGTTGTGGAAGACGCCGAGCAAGAACGCGAAGCCAGCGAGGACGTACACTGACCACAACCCGTGTGTATACGCATACGCGGCGGGCATCAGGCCGACGGCAATTCCGCGTACGCCGTCTGTGAACACGAGCGTTCGCAGCTTATTCCAGCGATCGACGAACGCCCCCGCGATGGGACCGACGACGATCATTGGCAGCGTGAAGACGATCGCGAGCTTGGCGAGCTCGATCCCGCTCGTCGCGACCTGAGCGCGCGCCCCGACGAGGGCGATGAGCGCCATCGCCTGCAGCTTGTCACCGAATTGCGAGACCGTCTGCCCCGTCACGAGGAGCGCGAAGCGGGGACGCTTTACGACAGTCGCGAGCGATGCAGGACGAGCGACCGAGCGCAGCTCAGCAGCGATATGCTCAGCGCCACCACGCACGTCGGGTGGCTCGAGCACGTGCGGGTTACCGCTCACCTGTTATCCAACCTGGCTGGAAGACGAACCATTGGTCGGGATGCTCGCGCACCGCTGCGGCCAGCCGGTCGGTGACCTTGCGGGTGAGGGTTGAAGCAGCGTCCGGCTCGGTACCGTCGGGCATGATAGGGGGTTCCAGGACTATTCGATATCGCCGGGGCCCATCTGGTGTGCGAACCGCGATCCCAACCACGATCGGAGCTCCAGTTGCCAGGGAAAGCACCGCAGGCCCTCGCGGGACTGCCCGACGACCCTCGCAAAAGGGAACCTCGACGGCGTCCGGCGTGTCGCCAATGACTCGGTCCGCGACCAGAAGCAGTATTTCGCCGGCCTTGAGCACGCGATACGCATCACGCGCGCCGCGGTTTCGGGAGATAGTGCGCATGCCGGTGGCTGTTCGGTATTGCTCGAGGAGCGCCAGCATCTCCGGCTCGACGTCTTCGACCATGCCGTGTACCGGGTACCCAACGGCGCCGAGCCATGCGGCGCCGAGCTCGTAGTTCCCCAGGTGCGCCGTGACGATGATGACACCGCGGCCGAGCCGCTGCGCCGCTTCCAGGTTTTCGACGCCGCGCACCTCGACCATCGCGGGGACTTCGTTAGGCGGGCGCCCAACGAGGCGATAGAGATCGACCTGGCAGTCGGCGATGTAGCCGAACGTGTTCCGCGCGAGGCGCCGCCGCAGTTCGAGTGAGGCATCGGGTGCCGTGTGACTCAGGTTCTCGAGCAGGATCGCCCGTCGTTCAGGCAGAGCTGCATATGCCGCGCGCGCGGCCGCTCGGCCAACGCTGCGCGCGACCGGAGCCGGCGTTACGCGGGCGAGTGTCATGGCGGCGCGGAGCAATCGAGCGCGGAGCACTTGCCGTCGAAGCTCATGGGCCGTGGGCACATAGGCAAGGCGGGGAAGACGTCAGCTGTCGGGCACTGTTTTGACGGCAACCGAACGAGGGTTTGCCTGCAACCTGCCTGCGGCATGAGGGCATCTAACGTGTACATTTTCGCTCGCCCCACCGGCACCACTCGGTCAGTTCCGTCGTGAGCGACCCACCCCCGATAGGCCACACCATGCGTAATGCACTTCGTCTGCTCAGTCCTCACCGCCTCTCGCGGCTCCTGCTGGCACTGTTCGCCATCGCACCGAGCTCCAGCGCCGCCGTCGCTCAACAATCCGGTACGGCCGGCAGCACGCAGAGCGCTACCAAGCGAGGCACCACCGCTGCTCAACCTGCGCAGCTCACTCCGGTCGCTAGCGTCGAGGGGCTGACCGAGTATCGCCTCGATAACGGGTTGCGTGTTCTGCTTTTCCCGGATCAGTCGAAGCCGACCCTAACGGTCAACATCACGTACTTCGTCGGATCGAGGCACGAAGGATACGGTGAGACCGGAATGGCGCATCTGCTCGAGCACCTTCTGTTCAAAGGGACGCCAAAGCATCCCACGATCGATAAGGAATTCACCGCGCGAGGCGCGCGATGGAACGGGACGACGTTCTTCGATCGCACGAACTATTACGAGTTGATTCCCGCCAACGACGCGTCGCTCGAGTGGGCGCTCGATCTCGAAGCCGACCGCATGGTGAACTCGTTCGTGGCGCGCAAAGACCTCGAGAGCGAGATGACTGTCGTGCGCAATGAGTTCGAGTCCGGAGAGAATTCGCCGTCCGGCGTGCTCTTCGAGCGCATGCTGGCCACGGCGTACCTCTGGCACAACTACGGCAACACGACGATCGGCGCGCGCTCGGACATCGAGAACGTCCCGATCGAGCGGCTGCAGGCGTTCTATCGCAAGTACTATCAGCCGGACAACGCGCTGCTGGTCGTCGCCGGGAAGTTCGACGCCAACAAGACCCTGGCAGTCGTACAGCGCAAATTCGGCGCGATCCCGCGCCCCGTTAGGCGCCTCGATCGCGGCAACATGCTCTTCACGACGTACACGCGCGAACCGACGCAGGACGGGGAGCGCACGGTCACGCTGCGGCGAGTCGGCGACACGAAGTGGGTGGGCCTGCTCTATCACACGCCAGCGGCGTCGCATCCCGACTATCCGGCGCTGCAGGTGCTGTCG
>DATBKN010000023.1:0-15689 GCA_036555845.1 Gemmatimonadaceae bacterium
GACGCGGACCATCTGGACTACGATTCCACGAGAACGTCGTTGGATGGGTACTCGATGAACATGACGCTGTCGAAGCAAGGCGGCGAACACTGGCGTGGCGATGTCGGCGCGGCGCTCACGAGCCCCGGCTACGAGACCAACGACCTGGGCTTCTCGTATCGCACCGACAGGCGCGACGTCCAAGCCAATCTGACGTACGTCCAGAATCGCCCCGGCAAGCACCTTCGCAATTGGAACGTCAACGCATTCAGTCGCGCCGAGCACAATTTCGACTGGGAGCGCATCCTTTCGTTCGCAGGCTTCGGATTCGTTGCGCGTACGCTCAACTACTGGACCTTGCACGGCTTCACGCAAGTGTACTTCCCCGCTCTGGATGATCGCCTAACGCGCGGCGGCCCGATCGCCAAGCGGCCGGGGTGGACATCGCTGGGGTTGTTTGCCGCATCCGACGGTCGCAAGCCGGTGTCGGGTTCGGTGTTCGTGAGCACCGATCAGTACCAGTACGGCGGCTATAACTACACGGCTCAGGTGAGCGCCATCGTGCGCACGTCGACACGCTGGAACCTCACCGTCGGGCCGAATGTCGCGCGACGCTACAACACGGCGCAGTTCGTACTTTCCGCTCCCGACACGAGCTACACGCCAACCTTCGGCCGGCGTTACGTCTTCGCTCCTCTGGATCAAACGGAAGTCTCGCTGGTTACGCGCTTCAACTACACGTTCACGCCGCGACTCTCGCTCGAGACATTCATGCAGCCGCTCATCTCGAGCGGTGATTACGGGGCGCTCAAGCAGCTTCGCGCCGCGCGCACGTACGACTTCATTCCATACACTGCGCAGTCACCGGACTTCGACTTCAACTTTCGGTCGCTGCGCGGCAATGCCGTGTTGCGCTGGGAGTGGCGTCCGGGGTCGACGATGTTCTTCGCCTGGCAGCAGAGCCGGAGCGACGTCGCACCCATTGGCGATTTCTCGTTAGGTCGCGATCGCCGAGCTCTATTCGGGGCGCCGCCGGATAACATCTTCCTCGTGAAGGTGAACTACTGGCTGAATCCGTAGGGGCACAACCAAAGCTGTCGGCTATCGGCTGCCAGCTGATACGCTGACAGCCTACGTTCAGCAAGGCCGCTGGGGAGGGTCGACGAATAGAGGCGCCGGGCGGAACTTTGTGCGCAGTCGTCGCATTCTTCTCCGACCTCCGACCTCCGGCTTCCGACCCATGAACTGGCACGATCTCGGCCCGATCTCACAGTTCGCAGAACGGCCCATTTCTCCAATCCACATCGGTCGCGTCAAACTTGCCGTCACGCACGCAAACGGTGAATTCGGCGTCATCAGCGGCGTCTGTAACCATGCCGGCGGCCCGTTAGGCGAAGGCCGTCTCGACGGCGATTACGTTACCTGTCCCTGGCATAACTGGAAGTACCACCGGACAACGGGACTGGGCGAGCCAGGATACGAAGACGACGCCGCGCCCGCGTATCAGGTAAAGGTGGAAAACGGCCGTCTGCTCGTCGACCTCGATTCCGCGACAAAGCGAACGCGTGGTCATCACGAGCCGCATCCGCTCGCGCGCAAGATCGAGCGCGCCCCGGGCGGCGTGCGCGTCGCCGGGATCTCGACGACCAACATGGACGTGAAGAACCCGCGCTTCTCGACCTCCGAAGCGCTGCTCAAGGTCGCGCTCGATTTCGCGAAGGAAACGTTAGGCGTCGAGACACGGCTCATCAGACTCGCCGAGCTCGCGTTCCGTCCATGCGAGGGGTATTACTCGAAGAGTGCGCACGCCTGCACGTGGCCCTGCTCCATCACGCAAATGGACCCCAGTGATCAGCTGGATCAGGTCTATGAGGCGATCATTCACTGGGCCGACGTCATCATGGTTGCGACGCCGATCCGATGGGGGACTGCCAGCTCGCTCTACTTCCGAATGGCGGAGCGCCTCAACTGCGTGCAGAACCAGGTGACGATCGCGAACCGCGTGTTGATCCGGAACAAGGTCGCGTCATTCATCATCACCGGCGGTCAGGACAACGTGCAGGGCGTCGCCGGGCAGATGCTCATGTTCTTTTCGGAGCTCGGCTTCCACTTCCCGCAATTCCCGTTCATCGCGCACAGCCGCGGCTGGTCAGCCGAAGACATGGAGCACAACATCGATTACGTGATGCGAAGCGACGAGCTGCGTGAAGGTGCCCGCACGCTGATGGCGCGTTCAGTCGACGCGGCGAACGTATTGCTCGATCACGAGAAGGCGCCACACACCGTGGCTCGCGGCGGCCGCAAAGCCCACCACATCGCGATGGGATAGATCAACGGCGTCAGTCCGCGGTGAAAGCTCTTCCGGACTACGAGAGCGCAGCGATGCTCGCGTCGACCGCCCCGTTCGCGAAAGTGACAACCGCGTCGCGCTGACTTTCGGCGGTTTGGAACTGTGCCAGCTCACTCGCCGGCAGAACCGCTGCCACAAAGCCTTGCGTATGCCATTTGCCTAACGAGCCAAGCGGCTTGAGTCGGTCTTGCGTGGGGTGTGGATAGGGACCGACGTAGATGTACGGCTCCGCGTACGAGTCGTCGCCAGGCGAGAGCCCCACACCGACAGTTCGCGTGCCGCGGCCAGGCAACTCCGGCAGTGTGATCAGCGTCGCCAGATCAAAATGATGCGGCCAACAGCGTGGCGCCGACGCCCCCCGTCGAGTGGCAACGATGTGCGACGTCAGCGTGTGCGCGTCCGCGTACGAGCGCGACAGCTCGGCAAACTTCTCCGGGTCGTCGCGCTTGAACGCTGCGCCAGACGCGACGGCATGCGGCGGAATCTCGTAATGCTTCTTCGTCGTCAGGCGTGCGCCGTCGTACCCAGCAGCGACGAGCGCTCCACGCAGCCATTCCACGGCATCGGCCACCGTGCGACCGTGGAGCGCGAGCTCGCTCGTGACAGCGTTGTCGTTCAACGCAATCAGGGACAGCTCCGCCGGCCGCAGGCCGAAGCGCAGGCGCTGAGCGCTTTCCAGCCAATTCGTGCCTAACGCTTTCCACTCGGGCAGCCACTCGAGATTCGTGTGGCTGTCGTCGGGACGTGGCGGCAAATACGAAATCCCAATGGACACGATGACCTGCAGCGCGTGATGCAGTTGCAATCGCGCGTCCACGAGTGACGTGGGATCGATGCCGGCGAGACGCAGCCAGCTGAGTTTGGCGGTGGTAGTCACGTGCCGAGGAATCGCAATCAGAAGAATCGAGTTCCTGACAATTTTCGCGGAACTCTTATGCAGACTTGTGACTACCTACCGCACCCCCGACCGTCAACTTGGCTAGCGTACGCGCGGGCCGGCCGCAGATTGCCATTCTTGGACCACGAAAGATGCCTGGTATGCCAAACTCTGCAGTCCGTTCCGAGTTAGCAGTTCGTATTGCCGCGCAGCTCGCGGAAGCGCGCGCCCGGACGCTGAGCCTTATCGCGCCGCTCAGCGACGACGACCTCGCGCGGCAGCACCATCCGCTGATGGGCCCGATCATCTGGGACGTCGGCCACATCGGGCATTTCGAAGAACTCTGGCTCACGCAGAACCTGGACGGCGAGATTCGCTTCGCCGAGATGCCCGGGACGTACAATCCGTTCGAGCACCCGCGCCGTACTCGCGGTGGATTGGACTATCCGCCGCGGCAGCAGATGCTGGATCTCCTCGCCGATATCCGCGCGCGCGTGATCGACCGCCTCGAGTCGGTCGACTTCGAGAACGGCAACGCGCTCGTGCAAGGCGGCTATGTGTACTCGATGGTGCTGCAGCACGAGTATCAGCATAACGAGACGATGCTGCAGACGTGCCAGCTGAAGCTGGGCGCGCCGTACGCCGCTCCGCGCGCGTGGAGCGTCCCGCAGCCGCAAATGGCCATCGAAAAGGGCCGCATGGTCGGATTTGGCGGCGAGGCCTTTGTAGGCACAGAGGACATGAGCGTAGCGTACGACAACGAGCGCCCGCGTCACCTCGTTAGGCTCAAGCCCTTCTTGATCGACGCAGCGCCCGTGACGAATGGCGACTACCTCTCCTTCATGGACGCGGGGGGCTACGCCAAGCGCGAGCTGTGGTCTGACGCCGGTTGGGCATGGCTCGGCGAAGCGGCAGTCAGTTCGCCGAAGTATTGGTTCACGGAAGGCGGCGAATGGCACACGCGGCACATGGACCGATCCGGCCCCGTCGACGTGCGCCGGCCAGTATGTCACGTCTGCTTCCATGAGGCCGAAGCGTACGCGCGTTGGGCCGGCAAGCGGCTGCCTAGCGAGATCGAATGGGAAGTAGCAGCGAGCTGGGACGCGACGCGCGGCGTGAACCTCAAATTCCCCTGGGGCGACGAGCTACCCACACAGCGCGACGCCAACATCGACCAACTCACCTTCGAGCCCGCGGCAGTCGGCGCGTATCCGCGCAACGTCTCCCCGCTCGGCTGCTACGGCATGATCGGCGACGTCTGGGAATGGACATCCAGCGATTTCACCGGCTATCCGGGGTTCTCGGTCTTTCCATATCCGGAATACTCGGAGACGTTCTTCGGCCCTGAATACAAAGTGCTACGCGGCGGCTCCTGGGCGACGCGCCCCGGCGCGATTCGAGGCTCATTCCGCAATTGGGATTATCCGATCCGACGCCAGATCTTTAGCGGCTTTCGTTGCGCGATCGATGACTGACGCAGCGCGCGCGAGCGATGATGCCGCCGTCCGCGACTCGCTGACCAGCGACGTTAGGCGGGGGCTCTCGCGCGCCCAGAAGGCCCTGCCGCCAAAGTATTTCTACGACCGCGTCGGCTCCGAGCTCTTCGAGGAAATCACCAGGCTCCCGGAGTATTACCTGACGCGGGCCGAACGGCGACTCCTTCTGCGTTGGATGCCGGAGCTGGCGCAACGCTACCGGCCGCGCTCGCTCCTCGAGCTTGGCGCAGGGAGCGGCGAGAAGACGCGCATCATTCTCCGCGCCATGCGCGATCGTCGCAGCGCGGACGCGTACGTGCCTCTGGACATCAGCGCCGAGTTCCTCGAGGAATCCGCCGTTCGCCTGCGCGAGGAGTTTCCGGACCTAACGGTCGATCCCGTTGTCGCCGACCTCGCCGATGCGATCATCCCGCCGAGCACGATTGCGCGTCCGGTTCTTTTCGCCTTCCTCGGCAGCACGATAGGCAATTTCGATAGCGGCGATGCGACAGCGCTGCTGCGGCGGGTCCGCGCGGCGATGCATCCGGGCGATCTGTTGCTGTTAGGCGCCGATCTGCACAAGGATCCGGCGCGCATCGAGAAGGCCTACAACGATCAGCACGGCGTGACAGCCGCGTTCAATCGCAACGTCCTGCGCGTGCTCAACCGCGAGCTTGGCGCAGACTTCGAAGTCGAATCGTTCACTCATCGCGCGCCATACCTCGTCGATGAGCGCCGCGTCGAGATGCATCTGGTGGCCGAGCGCGATCAGCTCGTCACGCTGCCGGGCATTGGACGCATCCGCTTCGCGGCCGGAGAGTCCATCAGAACGGAGATCTGCTGCAAATACGACCGCGAGCAGATCGAAACACTGTTAGGCGCCGCCGACTTCGCCATCGAACGCTGGTGGGAAGACGAGGCCGATCCATATGCCCTCGTGCTCGCGCGTCCGATTCCCCGCCCGGCTCGCCTGCATCGAAGCGTCCGGCCCGCGTGGCCCGGCCGCGCCGTCATCGAACGCCTCGAGCGCGACGCACGCGAGCATCTCTTCGCGCTCGATTGCGGGACAGCTGAGGACCGGCGCATCGGCGCTGAGGTCGAAGTCCTGCTCGTCGACGCCACGACTCGCGTTCCCGCCCCGCTCGAGCGATCCCTCGAAGTCGTACGTCGCGTCGGCGCACGACACGCGTGGACCGAATCCCGTTCGCTCAAGGCGGCCATGAGCGAGTTTCGCACGCCGCATGCGGGACGCATTACGTTCGAGCCGGGCGGGCAGCTGGAGTACAGCGCGCCGCCATCGCTCGCCCTGAGCGAGCTGACGCACGACCTGCGCACGACAATCGCTGATTTGAGCGCGGCCTTCGCCGACGAGGAGATCGCGACCGTGTCGTTAGGCATCGATCCCCGGACGCCTGTCGAACAGACGACCTTGCAGCTGCAGGCCGAGCGCTACCGCCGCATGGATCGGCATTTCAATACGATCGGCAAGTTCGGTGCGCGGATGATGCGGCAGACGGCGTCCATGCAGATCTGCCTCGACGCCGGCGACGATCCATACGCACGTTTCGCGTTGCTCGAAGCTCTGAGCCCGTACGTCATCGCGATCTTCGCCAACTCACCGATCTATGGTGGCAAGGCTACGGGCCACATGAGCTATCGCGCGCATGCGTGGCGCACGCTCGATCCCTCGCGCACCGGACTGATTCTGGATGAGGCGGATCCTGCCGTCGCGTACACACGCTTCGCACTTGGCGCACGCACAATCCTCACGGGATCCGAGCACGAAGCGGCGCGTCCATTCGGTGAGCAACTGGCGGCCGGCCGCTGCCGCGTGGGTGATTGGACGACGCACCTAACGACTCTGTTCCCGGAAGTGCGCCCGCGCAGTTATTTCGAGCTGCGATCCTGCGACGCCCTCGCGCCGGAGTGGTTCGTCGCGCCGCTGGCGTTCATCGCGGGGCTCGTCTATCACGCGCCGAGCGCCAGGGAAGCGCTGGACGTGCTCGGAGCGCCGGACCCGGGCCTTCTCGCCGTCGCCGGACGCTGCGGTTTGGCGGACCTCAAGCTCGCCTCCCGCGCGCGCGACCTGTGGCGCCTCGCGCGCGACGGCTGCGTGGCGTTAGGCGACGACTTCATCGCCGGGCGCGACCTCGAGCAGGTGGACGAATACGTGCGCCGCTATACGGCGCGCGGACGCTCCCCGTCGCACGACTCGCTCGATACGTGATCGCGCCTGCCGCGGCGCTGGCGGCGGATGCCGTAACCAAGCGCTACGGCGACGTAACCGTGCTCGATCGTGTGAGCGTGGTGGTGCCCCGCGGCGCGTGCGTCGCAATCGTTGGGGAAAGCGGCTCCGGCAAGACGACGCTGCTGCGCATGTTCAACAAGCTCGTCGAACCTAACGAGGGGCGCGTGCTGGTCCGCGGTGAAGACGTCGCGTCGCTGGACGGCGTCGAGCTGCGGCGCACGATCGGCTACGTGCCGCAGGACGGTGGACTTCTGCCGCACTGGAAGGTGCAGCGCAACGCTGAGCTGGTCCCCTGGCTCAGACACGACGCGTCGCGCGAGGAGCGAGCGCGTGAGGCGCTCGCGCTCGCTGGCCTGGATCCGGCGCGCTTTGGTTCGCGGCTGCCAGGCGAGCTGTCAGGCGGCCAGCGCCAGCGCGTAGCGATTGCGCGGGCACTCGCTGCCCGGCCCGACATCGTATTGATGGACGAGCCCTTCGGCGCGCTCGATGCCATTACGCGCGGCGAGCTACAGGAGACGTACGCCGCGCTGCGCGCTCGGCTCGAAGTCACCACGCTGCTCGTTACACACGACCTGCGTGAGGCACGCAAGCTCGCCGACCGCGTCGTCGTCATGCGCGGCGGACGCGTCGAGCAGGACGCCGCGATGAGCGAGATCGTCGCGCATCCGGCGACAGCGTACGTTGCCGAGCTGATACGGCGAGCGTTGACGGACGACACCCCGGCTGCGCCATGAGAACGCGCCGCGCCTGCCTATTCGTCGCGTTAGGCGTCTTGTTACAGACACAGACGCATGCGCAGACTGGCCGCGCCGTCGTCGTGGCGTCCAAGCCGTTCGGCGAGTCGTATGTGCTCGCCGAGATGTTCGCGCAGATCCTGGAGGCACGCGGCGTGCCCGTGCAGCGGCGCCCCGGCTTGGGAGCAACAGAAATCGCTTTCCGCGCACTGCACACGGGCTCGATCGATCTGTATCCGGAATACACGGGAACCGGGTTGCTGGCGGTGCTGGGCGAGCCGTCGCAGCCGGGGCGAAGCGCGCGCGACGTATACAATCACGTCTCGCGCGAGTTTCTGCGTCGCTTCGACGCGCGCTGGCTGCCACCGTTAGGCTTCGAGAACACCTATGCCATCGCGGTGCGCCGTGCCACAGCCGATTCGCTCGGACTGCGCACGCTGAGCGATCTGGCGCGCGTGAGCAACAGGCTGCGCGCCGGATTGACGCCCGATTTCATCGGCCGCCCGGATGGCCTGCCAGGCCTAACGAACGCGTATGGCGTGCGGCCGCGCGAGGTCCGTTCCCTGCTGCCGGCCGTGAAGTACCAGGCGCTCGCCGAGGGCGCCGTCGACGTCGTAGACGGATACTCCACGGATGGTTTGATAAAGCGCTACGACCTCGTCGTGTTGCTCGACGACAAGGGATTCTTCCCTCCGTACGAGGCAGCGGCCCTCGCGCGCAACGCGCTCGCGCGCGACAATCCGCGTGCGATCGCCGCGCTGACCGAGTTGAGCGGACGACTCGACGTCGAGCGTATGCGCGCGCTCAACGAACGCGTCGAAGTCGCCGGCGAGAGCGTTGAATCCGTAGCTCGAGGCGCTTTGGCCGATCTCGGACTTGCCGGAACGGCGACCGCCCGCGTCGGCGATTCAACGACCCGCAACGGTCGAGAAGGCTCGCTGATCTCGTACCTCGCGGAGCGCCGCGGGCAGATCGCGCGCATGGCGGCTCGGCATCTCTTCCTGGTGACTCTCTCGCTCGCGGCGGCCATTGCCTTGGCCGTTCCACTCGGTCTCGCACTCGAACGGCTGCCGCGGCACGCCGAGCAGGTGATCCGCGCGGTAGGTCTGCTGCAGACAATTCCAAGCATCGCGCTGCTGGCCTTCATGCTTCCCGCGTTAGGCATCGGCGTCGTCCCGGCACTGGTCGCTCTCTTCCTGTATTCGCTGTATCCGATCGTGCGTAACACATATTCGGGCGTGCGAACCGCAGACCCCGCCGCCGTCGCGGCCGCGACCGCGCTCGGGATGACCGGCCAGCAGGTGCTGCGCTACGTGCGACTCCCGCTCGCTGCGCCCGTCATCATGGCGGGCATTCGCACCGCTGGAGTAATCGCCGTCGGCACGGCGACGCTCGCCGCATTCATTGGAGCCGGCGGACTCGGCGATCCCATCGTCGCTGGGTTGGCGCTCTCGGATACGCGAATGATCCTATCGGGAGCGCTCCCGGCAGCGGCCCTGGCACTGGTTGTCGATGGCGTGCTCGCGCTCGCCGAGCGCCTCGCCACCCCGGCACGTTAGGCAGTTGCCGAAGGCGAACCGTGCGCGTCCCTTCTGGCGGCCGAAGCGCCGCCAGCCGTACCTTGGGTGATCGCTTTGACCTTGGACCTTTGAGCTCTGGCCTCAGGCCCCAGACCTCAGAACAATCTGAGCCATGAACCCTTCGGCAATTCGAGACCAACTCCGCAATACTCGTTTCCTCGACGGACTCACGGATACGGCGCTGCATCAACTGTCGCATCTCGTCGAAGCGAAGGAATACTCGGGCGACTCTATCCTCTTCGAGGAAGGGTCGCCTCGTCGTTTCATGGCCATTCTGGTGAACGGAACCGTCGCGATCGAGAAATCCATGAACGGACGGCCGGTGCGCATGGCGACGCTGGGTGCCGGCGAGGCTGTCGGCGAAGGGATTCTGCTCGAGGACTCGGCGCACGGTACGAGCGCGCGGGCCGTACAAAAGACGGATGCGTACGTGTTGACGCAGGACAAAGTCGAGACGATGCGCTCCAATCATCCAATGCTGTACGCGGCGCTCATCGGACGCGCGGCGCGGGCGATCTCGCAGCGCCTCGCGGCAACCGACGCGACACTCGTCGGGCGCGGACGCGCCGCAGGTTTCGGCGGGAAACGTGTACGAATCGAACACGACTTGTTAGGCGAGCGCGAAGTTCCCGACGACGCGCTGTACGGCGTTCAGACGCTGCGGGCGCTGGAGAACTTCCCCATCACGGGCGTCACGTTGCGTGACTTCCCCAGCCTCGTCGACGCGCTCGCGGCGGTGAAGGAAGCGGCCGCGCTGGCAAACGCGAAACTCAGCTTGCTGCCGCAAGATGTCGCCGACGCCATCGTGCGCGCGTGCCAGGAAATCCGCTCAGGACGGCATCACGAGCACTTCCTCGTCGACATGATCCAGGGCGGCGCGGGAACATCTTCCAACATGAACGCAAATGAAGTCATCGCGAATCGCGCGCTGGAGTTGTTAGGCGACAAACGCGGCAACTACGAACGGGCGCACCCCAACAATCACGTCAACCTCAGCCAGTCCACGAACGACGTCTACCCGACGGCCGTGCGCCTTGCCCTGCACAGCGAGATCGAAGGTCTGCGCGCCGCCATGCGCGCGGTGTGCGATGCATTTCTCGCCAAGGGGAAGGAGTTCCAGACCTTCGTGAAGATGGGGCGTACACAGCTGCAGGACGCGGTGCCGATGACGCTGGGTCAGGAATTCGCCGCGTTCGGCCACACGATGCTGGAAGACGTGGAGCGCCTGGGAGAGGCGCTCTCGCTCATTCGCGAGATCAACATGGGCGCGACAGCGATCGGCACCGGAATCACCGCGCCGGGCGGCTATGCCGATGTCGTTAGGCAGACGCTCAGCGACGTGACAGGCTTGCCGCTCATTACGGCACCGGATCTCGTCGAAGCGACCTCGGACACCGGCGCGTTCGTCCAGCTCTCCGGCGTGCTCAAACGTTGCGCCGTGAAGCTCTCCAAGATCTGCAACGACCTGCGCCTCCTCTCCTCCGGCCCGCGCGCGGGGCTCGGCGAGATCAATCTGCCGCACATGCAGCCCGGCTCCTCGATCATGCCGGGCAAGGTCAATCCAGTCATCCCCGAAGTCGTGAATCAGGTCTGCTTCGACATCATTGGCGGCGATGTCACAGTCACAATGGCCGCCGAGGCAGGGCAGCTGCAGCTCAATGTCTTCGAGCCCATTATCGCCTATCGACTCCTGCGGAGCATCGATTCGCTGCGCCGAGCGTGCGACGTGCTGCGAACGCGCTGCGTCAATGGCATCACGGCGAACCCTGATCGGATGCGCCGCTTCGTGACTGAATCGATCGGGATTGTGACAGCCCTGCTGCCCGAGCTGGGCTACGAAGTCGCCTCGCATGTGGCCAAAGACGCGCTGGAGAGCGGGCGCGGCGTCTATGACATCGTGCTGGAGCGCAAACTGCTCTCGCGCGAGAGACTGGATGAGTTACTCAATCCTGCCGCAATGGTCCAACCTAAGTAGGAACCCCGACACGAGTTGTTTTGGCCGCGGTTTTCGCGGTTCACCAAGGAAAAATGCGCAGCACTCTGGACGTCCCCGGTCGGCTGAAAATGGCCACTCTTGAAGAGGCCGCGAAGGTCGCGCAACGACTTCACGGTCTCGTTGAGCAGGCGGCATCGGCGGCGCACAAGGGCGAGCCGATCGCGAGTTACACACAGCAAGTGCGTCGCGCCGGCGCGCCGCTCGTCTCGCTGCTCAAGGCGCAGTTCGGAATGGTTTCCTCCCATGTCGCGCAGATGATGATCATCGCCGCGCGCACAGGCAGCGACAAAGTGCGCGTGCGTGCCTTACGCGAGGGCGTTGCTCAGCTCAAGATGCAACTCGACGTCTCCGAGACGCGCGTGAAGGAGAGCCACGCAGTCAAACAAGAAGCGACGAATCCGGAAGGGAGTGGCTGAGTCGGCTCACGCTTGCCCCCCTCTTGGTGCCTCCGTAGCTTTGGCGGGATTTTTGGACCATCGGATGTTTTGATCTCTCACGCGTCCGGTGCCCTTAGTCTCCCTTTCGCAGCAGCGAATGCACCTACGCACACAGCCGCGCCGAGTCGCGGCGCTGACATTTGCCGCGCTGGCCGTGCTCTTCTTCGCCGCCTGCGCCCAGCAGTATCCCAATTCGACGTTCAATCCAACCACCGATTTCAACCGAGAATCGACGTCGCTGTGGAACACGCTGCTCGGGTGGGGAACGATCGTTTTCATCATCGTCGAAGTGATTCTCGTCTACACAATTTGGAGATATCGACGGCGTCCCGGCGTCAGCGTCGAAGCCAGCAGCGCGATGATGCACGGGAACACCACGCTCGAGATCGCGTGGACGGTCCTTCCGGCGCTCATTCTCGCGATTATCGCCGTGCCGACGGTGCGCACCATTTTCCGCACGCAGGCCCCGGCGCCGGCTAACGCGCTCAAGGTCGACGTCATTGGTCATCAGTGGTGGTGGGAGTTCAAGTATCCCGACTACAACATCACCACCGCCAACGAGTTGTATCTGCCGATCGGACGTCCCGTCGCGTTCTCGCTGCGCACCATGGACGTCATTCACTCGTTCTGGATTCCCCAGTTAGGCGGCAAGCGCGACGTCGTTTCGAACCGGACCAACTATCTCTGGTTCACACCTGATTCGGCCGAATACACCGTTTACAACGGCAGCTGCAACGAGTACTGCGGTGCGTCGCACGCGAACATGCGCTTCCGCGTGTTCACGGTGCCGGCGGAAAACTTCGAGCAATGGGCGGCGCATCAACGCAGCCCCGCGATAATCCAGGCTCCCGCGGCGGCTCCCGCGTCCGGCGCCGCGGCAGCTCCCGCACCGAACACACCGGCCACGGCGACGCCGCAGCCTAACGCGCCGGCCGGGAATCAACCGGCTGCGACGGCACCGCCGACTCAGGCGGTCGGCAGCTATGTATTTCCGCGCGAGCGAGTCCCGGCGCATGCGATTCCTTCCACGCCGACGCCGTCGGACGTTTCTTTCCCTGAAGGGCTCGTGGGGGACATCGAGCGCGGCCGGGCCAAGTATTCGAGCAGCGCCTGCATCGCCTGTCACAAAATCGACGGGAATCCCATGTCGGTTGGCGTGACGGGTCCGAACCTGACGCACGTCGGGTCGCGCCTAACGATCGGTGCCGGCCTTTTCCCGAACGATCCGCGGCACATGGCGCTGTGGATCAAGAACGCGCGCAAGATGAAGCCGTTGCAATTCTCCAGCATGCCGACGCTGGGGAAGAACGAGTATGACCCCGTCATGAAGACGGTGATCAATGTGGGTGGACTGACTGACCAGGAAATCGCGGACATCGTCGCGTATCTCCAAGCGCTGAAATAGGTGTTATGGCTACCGCTACTGCTCCTACATATGCCCCGCCCATAGAGCGAAAGCGCTACGGGCTCATGGATTGGTTGACGACAGTCGACCACAAGAGGATCGGCCAGCTGTACCTCAACACGGCCCTCTTCTTCTTCATCTTCGGCGGCCTGGAAGCCGTCTTGATGCGCTACCAGCTGATGACGCCTAACGGCACCAAGGTGTCCGCCGAGACGTTCAACCAGCTGTTCACGATGCACGGCACGACGATGATCTTCCTCGCGATCATGCCGTTGTCGGCCGCGTTCTTCAACTTCCTGATTCCGCTGCAGATCGGCGCGCGCGACGTCGCCTTCCCGCGCCTCAACGCCTTCAGCTACTGGGTGTATCTCTTCGGCGGCATTTTCATCACGCTGCCGATCTTCTGGTTAGGCGCCCCCGACGGCGGCTGGTTCGCGTACTCGCCGCTCAATACACGCCAGTTCTCGCCGGCGCACAACATGGATTTCTGGGTGCTCGGCATTCAGATCCTCGGCATCTCTTCGCTGGCGGCGGCGTTCAACTTCGCGACGACGATCATCAACATGCGCGCGCCGGGCATGACGCTCATGCGCATGCCGATGTTCACCTGGATGTCGTTCGTCGTGCAGTGGTTGCTGATCCTCGCCTTCCCCGTCATCACGATCGCGCTCTTCTTCCTGCAGTTCGATCGCTTCTTCGGCACGACGTTCTATTCGCTCACGGCTGGCGGCGATCCGTTGCTCTGGCAGCATCTCTTCTGGATCTTCGGACACCCTGAGGTCTACATCCTGATCCTGCCGGCGTTCGGGTTGGTATCGGAAATACTTCCCTCCAACTCACGCAAGCCGCTCTTCGGGTACCCTGTGATGGTGTACTCGGGGATCACGATCGGTTTCCTCGGCTTCGGCGTTTGGGCGCACCACATGTTCTCGACCGGGCTGGGACCGATCGCGGATACTGTGTTCGCCCTAACGACGATGGTGATCGCTATTCCAACCGGCGTGAAGATCTTCAACTGGATCTTCACGATGTGGGGGGGATCGGTTCGCTTCACCGTCGCGATGAAGTTCGCGATCTCGCTCGTCGCGATGTTCACGATCGGCGGGATCTCGGGCATCACGCACGCCTCGCCGCCGAGCGATCTGCAGCAGACCGACACGTACTACATCGTGGCGCACTTCCACTACGTGCTCTATGGTGGATCGATACTAGGGATCTTCGGCGGGATCTATCACTACTTCCCGAAGATCTACGGCCGGATGATGGACGAACGGTTAGGCAACATCCACTTCTGGCTCAACTTCATCGGCATGAACCTGCTCTTCTTCCCGATGCACTTCTCGGGCATGTTAGGCATGCCGCGGCGTATCTACACGTACGACGCCGGCCAGGGGTGGGAGCTCTTCAACATGCTGTCGAGCATCGGCGCTTACATTCTTGTCGTCTCGACATCGATCTTCCTCTACAATTTCCTCAAGAGCAAGCGCAGCGGGCCGATCGCGCCGGAGAATCCGTGGGATGCGCCGACGCTGGAGTGGTCCATCCCGTCGCCGCCGCCGGAGTACAACTTCGCGCAGATTCCGATGGTGACGTCGCGCTATCCGCTGTGGGACCTCACGCATCCAGAGCGCACGGCGCAGATCCCGCATACCGCGGTCGGCCACGACGAAGCCTCGCACCGCACGGGCGAGCACGTGACGGCAAGCGGCGTACACGAATCCGATATCGCGCCGATGCACATCGAAACCGAGCGCAAATCGGCTGAAGAGTTGGGCATCCCGATGCCGTATCCGACGATCAAACCATTGTGGGTCGCGTTAGGCATCGTCGTCATGCTGTCGGGATTGTTGTTCCTTGCGACGAACAAGGTCGTGGCGTTTTCGATGATCGCCGTCGGAGCAGCGACGATGATCTACTTCATCTACAATTGGCTGACGACTCCAGTGGAATAGGCATAGGGATAGGAATAGGGGTACAGACCCCTGCAATCCTACCCCTACCCCTAACCCTACCCCTAGCCCTTCATGGCGAACCACGCAGCTCACGCGTCGCACCACTACACTTCGACGGGACTGGACAGTAAGAAGATCGCGATTTGGACCTTCATCGGGTCCGAATGCATGCTCTTCGCATCGCTGATCTCGACGTACCTGATCTACAAGGGACGCAGCGTGACTGGGCCGTGGCCGCACGAGTGGTGGTGCGCCAGCACGAACACGATCTCTGCCACGCGGATCGCGAACTGCCCGCCGGATCAGCTCTTCAAGCCGATCCTGAACATCCCGGTCACGTCCGTTTCGACCTTCGTCCTGCTCTGCTCATCGCTCGCAATGGTGCTCGCGCTCGCAGCCGTGGAGAACCGCAACCGGCCGATGCCGCCTAACGCAGGTACCTGGCAGAAGGCCCTGCGCTCGTCCAAGCTCTGGTTATGGATGACGTGCATCATGGGCGCGACGTTCCTCGGCTTCCAGGCGTACGAATTCACGTCGTTCGTGCACGAAGGCCTGAGCATCCGCAAGAATCTGTTCGGATCCAGCTTCTTCACGCTCACCGGCTTCCACGGCACGCACGTCACTGTCGGTGTGATCTGGTTAGGCTCCCTGCTCGC
>DATBKN010000024.1:0-2113 GCA_036555845.1 Gemmatimonadaceae bacterium
CCTCGAACGGGCCGCCACCCTGCCCGCCGACTTGATCGTGATGGGCACGCACGGAACCAGCGGCTTCCAGCACCTGATGCTGGGATCGGTGACGGAGCGAGTACTGCGAAGAGCAGTGTGCCCGGTGCTCACTGTTCCGCCGCGTGCCCATGCGACCTCGCGAATCCCATTCAGGCGGCTGCTTTGTGCAATCGACTTCTCGGAATCCTCAATGGCGGCGATGGAGTTTGCCGTGTCGCTCGCGGAGGAATCCGACGCGAGGCTGACGCTATTGCATGTGCTCGAGTGGCCGTGGGAAGAGCCGCCGTCGCCGAGGCTGGAAGATCTGCCGCCCGAGCAGGGAGCCGCGCTCGCTGAATATCGGCGTTACCGCGAGAAGATGGCGTTGATGCGGTTAGAGGCGCTCGCGCCCGATTCGATGCGCGCATCGCATCGGCCTGTTGCCCGACTGAGCAACGGGAAGCCGTATGTGCAGATCCTTGACGTCGCCAACGAGGAGGGCAGCGATCTGATCGTCGTCGGCGTGCACGGCAGAAACCCGTTCGACATGATGGTGTTCGGTTCCACCACCAATCAGGTGGTGCGCCGGGCAGCGTGTCCGGTACTCACGCTTCGGCGCTAGAGCATTTGTCCGGTCGTCGTCGCGCGCAAGCTCGAGACTGCGCGATAACGGCGACGTTCACCATGTTGGTTGCCGCAGCGTTACCTTCGGTGCAGGGACCGTCAATGGCCTCCATCCCTGACCCGCGGCGGTGCGCGCTGGCTTCTCCCTCGATGGTTTGTCGGCAAGACGTCCGATGAAGTGCCCCGCGAACGCTCCGCCGATCACCATTCCAGCTATCGGCAGACCGCAGCGAGCCAGCGGATCCATCTCCATCGACGGGCGAGACATCCGGAGCTACACGCTGGAGTCGTTGCGACGCCAGGTCAGCTTCGTTCTGCAGAACTGTATGCTGTTTCGCGCGTCGGTGGCGGACAACATTGCGTACGGCAAGCCCGACGCGACGCGTGAAGAGATCATTGAAGCGGCAACGTTGGCCAATGTTCATGAGTTCATTGCGCGGCTTCCCCGAGGCTACGACACCCTGGTGGGTGAGCGGGGCGAAACACTGTCAGGAGGGCAGCGGCAACGGATTGCGATCGCACGCGCGAGCCTTCGGGACGGTCCAATTCTGCTGCTCGACGAGCCATCGAGCGCACTCGATCCCGAGTCAGAAGAGCTGGTCTTCGAAGGTCTAGCGCGACTGATGAAGGGTCGGACGACGATCACGATCGCGCATCGTCTGGCGACGGTGCGCCGGGCCGACATCATCTTCGTACTTCACGACGGTGTCATTTCGGAGCGCGGCACGCACGAGGAACTGCTCGCCAGGAACGGGCTGTACGCGCGGCTGTATCACATGCAGTTCCGGCACGAGGCCGCTGTTCCGGCGTGAACGAGAGCGGCTTGCGCCCACGAGAGTGTTCCGAAACATCCGCCGGACCGGCACGATCCCGCAATCAAAACCAGAGACAAGCGAAGAATTTCCTCACAACTGCGAAGTTTTCGCGACCGCGATGTCGCGAATAGCGATTCAAGAAGTGCGAATCCAGTTACCGACGGGCGCATCCCTTGCTCTGCCGGCGTGCTCGAGGAGTG
This sequence comes from Gemmatimonadaceae bacterium, assembly GCA_036555845.1. Classification (GTDB taxonomy): domain Bacteria; phylum Gemmatimonadota; class Gemmatimonadetes; order Gemmatimonadales; family Gemmatimonadaceae; genus DASYRX01. Next base: position 1,640 of record DATBKN010000024.1, read on the forward strand.
GTCACTATCAAGGCACGCTTCATGCTGGCTATTACGTCACGTCGGGTACTTCAAGGGAGCCTTATTCCATGAACCGCAGCATCAGACTCCTCGTGGCGGTTCTGCTCATCTCGCTCACCGCAGGGCCGACGCCGTCCGCACAAACCGCGCGCACGAAGCAGATCATGCGCGCCAAACTCGATCACTCTCAGAAGATTCTGGAAGCTGTCGTCACGAGCGACTGGCAGCTCCTCGAGCGCGAGAGCCGCGACATGGCGCTCGTCGTCCAGGACCCCGCGTGGACCTCACTGGTAATGCCTGAATACATCCGGCATAGCGAGGCCTTCTTGCGCGCAACAAATGATCTGACCGAGGCGGCGAAACTCCGCGATCTCGAGAGCGCCTCGCTCGGCCTCATCTCGCTGACCGCAAGTTGCGTGAGCTGTCATCGGTATTTGGCGCGTGCGCGAATCGTCACCACGCGCCCCTGACGCC
>DATBKN010000025.1:0-5205 GCA_036555845.1 Gemmatimonadaceae bacterium
AACCCGCGCCAAAAAGAACGCCCTTACAGCAACGTCAGTGACAACAGCACGCGTGGCACGCGCGCGGCTCGCGGAACTCGGCGATCCGGTGCGTGCCGAGCATTCGAAGCGCTTCTTCAAGACGGGAAAGGGCGAGTACGGGGAAGGGGATCGTTTTCGCGGCTTGAGCGTGCCGCAGATTCGGCAGGTGGCGCGCGCCTGCGCCGAAATGCCGTTAGGCGAGACGCTGCGTTTGCTGAAGTCACCATATCACGAAGACCGCCTCGTCGCGCTGTTGATACTGGTGCGGCGATATTCGCGCGGCGATGACGCGGACCGGCAGCGTATCGTCGACGCCTACCTGGCCACCACGCGTTACATCAATAGTTGGGACCTGGTGGATTTATCGGCGCCGGCCATTCTCGGAGCGCATCTCGAGCGGCGCTCGCGCGCTGTGCTCGCCAAGCTGGCGCGTTCGCCGAGGCTCTGGGAACGGCGGATCGCGATCGTTTCGACAGCACACTTCATTCGAAACGGCGATTCGAAGGACGCACTTCGCATTGCCCAGATGCTCCTCGACGACGATGAGGATCTCATCCACAAGGCCGCCGGATGGATGCTGCGCGAGGTCGGCGCGCGCTGCAGCCGCGTCGTTCTGCGCGCCTTCCTCGACGCGCATGCCGCCGTCATGCCGCGCACAATGCTGCGATACTCACTCGAACACTTTGCGCCTGCCGAGCGCGCGAAGTATCTCGCGATGCGTGCCAAGGATGGCACCGCGCCGCGACGCATGCGCCGACGCCAATGAGTCTGCAAGCCGCTGTCTTTCTCGGCGCCACGCTGCTGCTGATGTTGCTGGCCTGGCGCCTAGCGAAGCACTGGCTGGACAAAATCGCGGCACGCACCGTACACCGTTTCGGTGCACGGGTCGATCGCTTCAAGCTGACGCGCAAGCGAGTCGTCATCGAAGAGCTGCTTCGCGATCGCGCCGTTATCGCCGCCGCACGTGCGCACGCAAGCGAGCACGCTCTCGATGAGCAGGCGGTGATGCAGAGAGTGCGCGGCTACCTGAACGAGATCATTCCGTTCTTCAACATCCTGGCGTACTACAGGATCGGCTATGTCGTCAGTCGCACGCTGCTCAATCTCTTCTACAAGGTGAGCGTGCACTACGAACGCCCCGATCCGTTCCGCAGCATGCCGAAGGACGCGATCGTGCTGTACCTGATGAACCATCGATCCAACGCTGACTACGTGCTCGTCAGTTATGCGCTCGCCGGCGACGTCGCGATCTCATACGCTGTCGGCGAATGGGCGCGCGCCTTCCCGCTGGAATACATCTTCAAGGCGTTCGGGGCGTACTTCATCCGCCGGCGTTACCGCGAACCGCTGTATCACGCCGTGCTCGAGCGCTACGTGCAGCTTATCACGGAGAAAGGGGTCACGCAGGGGATCTTTCCCGAAGGCGGCCTAACGAGGGACGGCACCCTGCGGCCCGCCAAGATCGGCCTGCTGGACTACGTGCTTGGCGTCGCGCGTAGCGCTGACTCTCGTTCGCGCTTATACGTCGTGCCCGTCGCCATAAACTACGATCGCGTGATCGAGGACCGTTCGCTGCTGCGCGAGCTGGCGACGCAGACGCAGGGAGCGCAACGGCCGTCGTACCTAACGCAGATCTACGAGGTCCTGCGCTACGTCGGCTGGAACATTCTTCGGCTCGTCACCCGGCGCTGGAAACGCTACGGCCGCGCGGCACTTGTGATCGGCGAGCCGTGGCCGGTCGAGGGATGGTTCGCGGAGCTTGAAACGCGGGGCGTGCGCATCTTCGAGCTGACACGGCACGAGCGGTTGCGCTACGTACAGGCGTTTGCCGATCGCGTCATGCACCGCATCGGACAGCTCATGCCGGTGACATCGGTCACGCTCACATGTGCCGCGCTCGAGACATTCGCGTCGGAGTACATCGAGCGCGACGCATTGCTCGAGCGTATCGCGGATCTGCGCGAAGTTCTGGTGGGACGCGACGCCTTCGTGATCCGGCATGAATTCGACGTGGCGGAAACTTTCGACCGCGCGTACCGCATGCTTCGGATGCGGCGAATCGTTGCGCGGCAGGGGACGGGCTATCTGGTGCTCCCGAAAGGCCGCGCGCTCATTCATTACTACGCGAACAGCATAAGGCATTTGTACGAGCCGTATTTCGCAGGAGTGGTTGAGAGAGATGAGCCGGCGGCCTATCGCGGAATAAACTGACGGACAAAAGTCGTTTTGAGTTATCTACCGACCAGCGTACCTGTTAAAGGCGCAGTTGGGTATAACACAAAACGTCGTTAGGCACTGCGCGATCGATTGGCGTGCCTGGCGTCATAATGGAACGCGCGAGAGTGTGATGCCGCGAATACTCCCGCATGCAGACTACAAGAAACGGAGTGTGGCACGCGGCAGTCCGCTTCGCACTAAAGGTTGTCGATGCATTTCCCGAGCGAGCATCGCGCAGAGTGGCGGGTTTGCGAAGTCAAGCCATTCGCGCGGCAATGTCGGTTCTCTCGAACTTGGTGGAGGGTGCGGCTGTGGCACTCGCGCCGAGTTGTTGCGCGCCGTGGAGGTGTCCGTTGGCTCCCTGAAGGAATTCGAGGCGCACCTGTTTTCGCGCGCGGAGCCGGAGTGCTGCGTGCAGGTCGCCACCAGCTCGTTCAGAGCCAACTCATTGTCGTTCGACGTATGCTCATGTCGTTCCGGAATCCCCTTCAGCGCGCCATTGCCGAGGAACAATCGGCCCGCCTTCGAGGAAAGTCAGAGGGCGCATAAGCGCGACCCACGAACGTTCTTGGTCCGGACCCACCAACGCCTTCCATTCTGACGCAAAACGCTCCATCGGAGCCGCAGCGGCTTGAATCCGGCCTCCTTCCGACCTATTCTTCGCGTCTTTCCCTTCCCGGCCCCTGCCGGGATTACGCCGTTTTTGCCCCGAATGCCCACAATCAATCAGCTCGTCCGCCGCGCCCGCCGCGACGTCACCAAGAAAGAGAAATCCCCGGCACTCAAGGCCAATCCCTTTCGACGCGGCGTCTGCACGCGCGTCTACACCACTACGCCCAAGAAGCCGAACTCGGCATTGCGCAAAGTGGCCAAGGTCCGCCTAACGAATGGCATCGAAGTGATCGCCTACATCCCCGGTGAGGGACACAACCTGCAAGAGCACTCGATTGTGCTCGTGCGCGGTGGTCGTGTGAAAGATCTCCCCGGTGTCCGCTACCATATTATCCGCGGCACTCTCGACGCAGCCGGCGTCAACGGTCGCAACCGCAGCCGCTCCAAATACGGAACCAAGAAGCCCAAGGTCGCTGGAGGAAAGAAGTGAGTCGCCGCAAGAAATCAATCAAGCGTCCCGTCCTCCCCGACGCGCGCTACGACAGCCAGACCGTCTCCAAGTTCATCAATGCGCTGATGTTGCAGGGGAAGAAGGCCGTCGCTGAACAGATTTTTTACGGCGCGATGGATCTCGTCGAGTCGCGCACGAATCAGCCCGGCGTGAACGTCTTCAAACAAGCGCTCGCCAATCTCAAGCCCGTCATCGAAGTGAAGTCGCGCCGAGTCGGTGGTGCCACGTACCAAGTGCCGGTGGAGGTGCGCCCTGAGCGCCGCACGGCGCTTGCAATGCGGTGGCTCATCGGCTTTTCACGCGATCGCAATGAGAAATCGATGGAAGAGAAACTCGCCGCCGAAGTGATCTCGGCGTCGAAGGGCGAAGGCAACGCGATCAAGAAAAAGGAAGACACTCATAGAATGGCCGAGGCAAACAAGGCATTCGCGCATTATCGCTGGTAGCCGCGAACTGGCCTCGTTTTCTGAGTGGATGCGGGGTGAGCACTGTTGGGGCTCACCCCGCGTTCTAGCATGTTCATCTTGCTTGCACGACCATGGGGCCCTGGGAGGCGTAATGGTGAGAGGCGACGCTGATCGAATGGCGGTGACCCGAGCAACGTGCCGCCGTCTATTCCGATCTGGACCTTACCGAAGCGTTGCGCGGAGCCTTATTCTGTTGCGACCTGCCCACACCCATGGCTGGAATCCCGGGATCATTCACAGCATCACGAGAGGCGCGAGTGTCCTGGTCTGACGACCAGCCGCTTCCTACGCCGGCTCCACATGTGGTCTTCCGACGTCTGCCGGAAGGCGGCGTGATCTATTCCACGTCCAGCGAGATCTACTTCGGACTTAATGACGTGGGGGCACGAATCTGGGAGTTGCTCCCGCCATCATGCGACACCTTCTCCGCCATCTGCAGCACGCTCCAACGAGCGTATCCGGACGCCACCGCCCCGCTGATCCGACGGGACGTCACGCGCTATCTGGACGAGCTCATAGCCAACGGCCTGGCTCTTCCGGCCGGCGCTGACGGTCTGTCATCCAGTGGGAGCACTGACTCGTAAGGTCATTTCGTTAGGCGTGCGCGAGTGGCGCGAGCTCTGGCGTGCACAGTGGGCGCTGATCTTGGCGCAGCGAGTCGTTTCCAAGCGGGCCCCGGGCCAACTCACGAGTCGCGCGAGCACGCTAGTCAGCGCGGCGCACGCGCAGGGGTCCGAAGCGCGCTCACACGCTCGTGCGCTGGGCGATGCGGTACGCCGTGCCGCAAAATACGGCATCTTCCGGCCGGCCTGCCTCGTACAAGCAATCGCGATCCAGCGGCTCCTCTCAGCTGATGGCATACAGGGTGCCATAATCAAGGTCGGCGTCAAGCAGGCCGAAGCAGGAATGGAAGCTCACGCTTGGGTAGAGCTCGAGGGAGATGTGATAGGCGATTCGCTCGCACACGTTCGTGAATTCGCACCGCTCAACGAATTGAGCGTACTGTCGTGAGCTCGGCGGCCTCGGTCGATCCGGGGTCGCCGTTGGTAAGCGTACGCGCGCTCACCAAGCGATTCCGCGTGCGTCGCTCATGGCGCGACGTGGGAAGACATCCGCTGAGGCGCGCGCTACAGACGAGCGTAGACGCTGTGTCGTTCGATGTTCAGGCCGGAGAGTTCTTTGGACTGCTCGGGCCGAACGGCGCTGGGAAGACAACGCTACTCAAGGTCCTCGCGACATTCATCCTGCCCGACCACGGCGAGGTGCGCATCGACGGCTACGACGTCGCGCGCGAGCCTGACGTTGTTCGCGCGCGCGTGGCTCCGGTCATCGCCAACGAGCGCAGCCTCTACTGGCGCCTAACGGCGCGAGAAAACC
>DATBKN010000026.1:0-14996 GCA_036555845.1 Gemmatimonadaceae bacterium
CGGCGTGCCGGTATTCCGCGTGCTGCGACGCGCGCGGGTTGATGTCGGTCATGACAATGAGGCGAGCTGCGGCGCGGCGTTAGGTGCGAGATCGCGAAATACGATGGCGACGTCATCACACGCTTCGATGCTGCGGACCAACTCCACGCCGCGTTGCGCGACGTCGCTGCCGAAAGCGGGGGTCACGAGCGCCACGAACTTCGCCTCCAATTCCTCGGTGGTGACTGGATTCTCCGGGTTGCCGCGCGGGAAATCGCTCGCACCGCGCAACGTGGTACCATCGCTCAGCTGAATAGATAGGCGCGCCGGCCACGCCGCGGGATACTTGGCTGTAAGGTCGTCGCTGACGATGACACGCGTGCGCTGCAGCAGCGAGGCGATCTCGGTGTGACGAACGCCGTTAGGCGCGAATCGCTCCTGCGCGAATTGCTCCAGGCCAACGCGCCCATCGACTAGCGCCGCGCACACGCAATAAGCGAGGCTGAACTTCCCGCCATATGGCGAGCGCGGATTCATCTCTTTCACGATCTCAAAGCCGGGACCGTACGTCTCGATCTCGATGGCACTGATTTCGGCGATGGGTGCGCGTGACCGCAACTCGAGCGCGACATCGATGGCCGAATGCGTGTGGCCGCAGCAGGAGTGCATCTTGTAGCAGTTCTCGCTGACTTTCCATTTCTCGCCGAGACCGTCGCCTATGCGCGTTGCGTCGAATGTGCGCGCCATCGCACGGAAGAATCCGCGCTCACCCTCGAGAATGCGCGTGGCACCGGTGAAGCCGGCGGCGGCCAGGTCGGCGGCGAACACGCCGTTGAACGCTGCCTTGCCGGGATGCAGATGTTTGCTCATGGCGCCGTCGGCATTGAACTCCCAGAGTCCGGCTGCCTGTGTGCCGGCCGTGCCTAACGCGTCGAGCATTTGGGTCGCGTCGAGGCCGAGGAGTGAACCGGCGGCGACCGCGGCGCCGAATGTCGCAACGGTTCCAGTGGGATGCCAGAAACGATAATGATCGGGATTGACTGCCTCGCCGATTCTCAAGGCTGCTTCGTAACCGAGCGTTACAGCGAGGAGAAATGCGCGACCGTCGGCGTGCTCGCGTTCCGCAACGGCGAGCGCAGCGGGGATGATCGGTGCGGCGCCGTGGATCGTGGAGCCCTTGTGGATGTCGTCCAGCTCGAGGATGTGCGATGCCACTCCGTTGGCGAGCGCGGCGCCGGCAGCTGATGATCGTGGAGCGCTAAAGACTGTCGCGTCGTTCGATGCGCCAAATCCGGCGATGACCAGCTGCGCGAGACGCGCGGGCGGCTCGAGCGAGCCAGCGAGCGCGGAGCCGAGCCAATCGAGAATGGCGCGGCGTGTATCGACAAGCACGTTAGGCGGTACGTGGCGATAGCGCGTAGCGGCCATCGCCTCGGCCAGGCGGCGGGTTACATCCTGCACGAGGCAGCACTCATATGAGCTTTCCCGGTGCCTTGAGATACTTCGAGATCAATGCGTCCGCGGCCCACGTCGCTAACGCCACGGCCGTCAGCGTGGGATTCTGCGACGGATTCTGCGGAAATGCCGACGCGCCGACGACAAAAAGATCCGGCAGATCCCAATGCTGGAGGTAGCGGTTCACAACGCTCGTCGCGCGCGACTCTCCCATCACGGCGCCGCCCTGAATGTGCGTGCTCAAGTAGTTCACGACGCTGTACTTCGCGCGCGAAGGCTTCGTGTCGTCCAACTTGGCGTTCATGACCCTGGCGATGTCGCGCGCGATTTTGTCAGCAACTTCGCGCTGGCGGAATTCGTGCTCGGTCCAGTCGAGGGTGAACCGCAGCAAGGGATCACCGAACTTGTCCGTGTAAGTAGGGTCGAGGTCCATGAAGTTCTGGCGCCACGCCAGATGCTCGCCTGTGAATAACACGGCCGCGCCGCGATCGTACCACGTCACCGCCGCGGCTTTCCACTCAGCCCCCCAATTCGATTTGGTCGTGCCGAGCGGCATCGTGCCGAAGTACGCCGACGGGCGATCGCCACGCGACAGGCTCGAGATGGCGCCGAGTCGTAACACGCCGTCGGCGCCAGGAGGGAGGTTGCTGCCGTCGTAATCCGGGATGCGAGTGACAAGCGCACCGTTCCCCATGTACAAGTTGAGCGGCTTGTCAAAGAAAACCGGCGTTCGTCCATGCACTTGATGCGTTAGGTTCTTGCCGAGCGTCCCTTTACCGGTGGCCGGATCGTGCGGTACTCCGATCTTCGAGAGGTACAGCAGCCGGACATTGTTGAGGGTGTACGTGGAGAGCACGACTGTCGTCGCCGGTTGGAAGAACTCCCTGCCAGTGTGATCCGTGTATTCCACGCCGGTCACGCGGCCGTTCTTGTGCCGGATCCGGCGCACCCATGCATCCGTTCGCAAATCAAACGTGGGACGCCGCCTAACGAGCGGAAGCAGTGTATTCGTCGGCTGCGCCTTGGCGCCGATCATGCAGCCGAAGCGTTCACAAAAACCACAGTAAACGCACGCAGGACGCGCGATGCCGTCGGGATTCTTGTATGCTTCGCTGAGCAGTGCGGACGGCGCAGGATACGCATGCAGGCCGAGCTCTTTGGCGCCCTGGGCCACGAGCGCCGCGATGTACGATCGTTTGAGCGGTGGCAACGGGTATTCGTGCTGCCGCGGCCCTTCGAACGGATTACCTCCGGGGACGATCGCACCGCGCAAGTTTCCCGCTTTGCCACCCACGCCCATCATTTGCTCAGCGCGCCAATAGTGCGGTTCGAGGTCGTTGTACGTGACGCCCCAATCCTGAACGGCAAGGTCGCGCGGCAAACGAGCGCCGTGCTTCTCCACTAAATGGGTGCGCAGCGTGAACTGATCCGGATTGAAGCGATACGCGAGCCCGGCCCAGTGTTCGCCGGCTCCGCCCACGCCGGTGCCGGGGAGAAACGATCCGTACTGCCGCATCGGCTGCGCGCCGTCTCGCGCGGAGTGCCGATGGGTGATGGTTTCCTCGGCCGTGTTCTGCATCATCTTGAAGCGCACGGAGTAGTCGATTTCGTCCATGCCGTACGCGTATTTGGTCGCCTCGGGCATCGCCCCGCGCTCGAGCACCAGTACCGAGAGCGACGTACGCGCCGTCAACTCGTTCGCCATCGTTAGGCCTGTCCACCCGCCGCCCACGATTGCGATGTCGACCGCCTTGAGGGTGGTCGCCTGACTATTCGCGCTCATCTTCCCACGGCGTCGGCTTGTGTCCGGTGATCTGCTCGAGGCTCGCCGGCTTCGGGCGCCAGGCGCGGCCATGATGCGCGTCCACGTGGTCTCTGTAATTCATTTGCGGTCCCGGAAACCCCACCAGCTTCCACCCCACGAGGTTGGCGTTGCCCCCGTGCATGGGGTCGCAGAACATGCCCTCGATCGTATGTGCTCGAAGGAGCGCGAAGAATTGCGTCTTCTCGATCGATGTGAGCTTCGCGATCTGTTCCTCTACGGGCAGCTCCGCGAAGCCAGTGAGCGTTCGCAATCCAGCGCGATACACTTGCTGCGGATTCGCAGCGCCTTGATAACCATGTTCGGGACCCGATTCGCCGAACGGACCCTTCGTGTATCGGTACTTGTCGCGCCCGTAGGGGCCGGCGAGCTGCCGATCGATGTAGATGGTGACGGCAGCGTCAGTCGCGCCTGCGCCATTGGCGTCGGCGGGGAGAATTCGTTCGCACGCAGCGGTCACGATCTTCGCCTCGGCGGCCGTGAAGAACCGGAGCGGGACGCGGAGCTGTTCGCGCGAGCGTCCCGGAATCAATCGCAGCCCCGGTGTCTCCGCGGCGAGCATCTGCGCGAGTGGTACGCTCAGCGCCGCCATCGGAATGACTACGAACTCTCGGCGTTTCATCGTTAGGCCCGGCTCCGAGCAGTGGATCGCATCAGCTGAGGCATCTGAGCGACGCGTTCGATCGTTTCGCGCGTGCTATCCTGGGGAACGGTCCGCAGCGCGTCGTTGAGCGTAAACCACCGCACCTCGGCAGAACGCGACTCGGGAATCAGATCCGCGGGACGGCTGGTCGCGAGGAGATAACGTACGTCGCCGTGTTCGTGCGACGGCTCGCCGCGGCCGGCGGGCACCGGTACGATTGCCACGTGGATGAGCAGCGGTCGGGCGGGATCTGGCCACGCGGTCAGATCCGGCAGGCCTGTTTCTTCGCGTGCCTCGCGGAGCGCGATGTCGAACGGATGAACCTCGCCGATATCCGCATGACCGCCGACCTGCAACCAGCTCTGCATGCGTTCGTGCCATCGGAGCAGAACGCGCGCTGTCTCCGGGTGCACCACGACCGCAGAGCCGGTCACATGCAGTGGAGAGGAACGGCTCCAGGGATCGCCCTCGGCTACGAGCGCGCGCAACCGGGCGACGTCGCGCGCCTCGGCATCGGTTTGCGGCGTGTACTCGTTGAGCGCCGCGGCCAAGTCAGTGGTGCGGGCAGTCATTTCTTACTCACTTCCGCCACCCAGATGTCGCTTTGACGGTCATTGATGGCGAAGAAGAAGCGCTTGCCGTCCGTACCGAAGTTGAACCTGAACGATGGGCGATCGGGATCGTCAAAGCGCACGAGCAAACGTGGACGACCACCCGAAACGGGAACGTACCAGAACGACGCGCGCCCGTTCACGTCGTGCGACTTGAAATACAGGCCCTTGCCATCGGGACTCCAGGTTGGGTCGCCAACGCTCGGATCGTTGATTGTGTCGCGCACGGCATAGAGCACGGTCGGCGCTCCAGAGTCGACGGGCACCAGCTCCAGTCGTTCCGCTTGCAAGGCACCCCGAATCGTTCTTCCAGTGGCCACGGCGATTGTGCGCCCGTCTGGCGCCCAAACATTTATGAAGCCACGCGGGAGACGCTGGACGGGGGCCGACCAACCACCAGCCGAATCCCGACGCATGATACTGAGTCGACCCGTACTCGAAAAATCGGCGAATGCGATCGCGCGGCCGTCTGGTGACCACGAGACGCAGCATTCCTGGGCGCCGGTATTGGTGAGCTGATGCGCCGAGTCGTCGCCGATCCGTTGGAGGAAGATGTCGCGCGAGCCGGTGCGGAACGAGTGAAACGCGAACTCCCTGCCATCCGGCGCGAGCGCAGCGGCGAAATCGTCGGCAGGGTCGCTCGTTAGGCGCTGCACTGTGCCGCCGCCAAGGGGAATGCGATAGATGTCTGAGTTGCCGTTCAGATTCGAATCGAAGAGGAGCCAGTCGCCGAACGCGCGCACGATTTCCACCGTTTGACTGCCGGACGTCACTTGAACGGCGCCTGTGATCGACACCGGCGGTCGTTCGGGCACGGGGAGTGACCAGATATTCCCGCGCTCCTGATACAGCGCGTAGCTGAGGCGGCTCCCGGCCGCGTCGATACTGAACGAATGGACGTTGAGTCCGGTCGTGACTCGCGACGCGGTGCCGCGAGGACGGCCGTCAGGCCCGAGCGCAGTGACATAGATGTCGCGCGTTCCCTCTCTATTCGAAATGAAATAGAGGGAGCGCCCATCGCCGGACCAGTGCGGGCCCTGATTGAATGAGAGGCTGTCCGTCGCCGCGACGATTCTGCCGTCGCTCATCGAGATGAGAACGATGCGGCTCGGACTGAGGTTGGCGAAGAATGCGCCGGGCTCCACGTAGCGCGGATTGCCGGAGACGCAGGCGAGCCATGTGCGCGCTGGTGACCAGTCGCAGGAGTAGAGCTCGCTCCCGCGCGTCACGAAGCGGCGCAGTGATCCTTCCGCCGAGTACACGATGACGGAGTCGTTGCGCACAATGGCGATCTCGTTTCCATCGGGCGACCATGCCGCGCCGGTGACAGGGGCGTCAGCCTGACCGGCCACGACCTGCCGCAAGGTTCCACCTAACGAGGATGTCGTGTACACGCCGCCGCGTGAGAGGAACAGCACGTGCCCCCCGTCACGCGACCAGGCGGGCTGCGATTCGACGGTTGCCGTGTCATCCGACAGGGTGAGCGTACGCCCGCCGGACGCGATCGGTTTGAGAAAGATGTGCATGCGTGCCGACGAGCCTGCCGCATACGCCACCACGCGGCCATCGGGCGAGATCGCCGGCGATATCTCCAACCCGGGCTCCGTCGTAAACTGCGTCGCGCGCCCCAGCGTTAGGCTCGGCGTATCACGCGACATCCAACGCGCAGCGAGCGCCAGAGCCGCGAGCAGGATCACCGCGGCGCCCGCAATCGCCGCAACTTTACGAGCGCGCGTCGCGCGCCGGCCGCTCACACCCCCCGTCCCGGCGCCGACAGTGGTCGCCAGGGACTCCAGGTCGGCGAGCAGCTCGTCACTGCGCTGATAGCGATCTGCAGGGAGCTTCTCCAAACAGCGCATGACGACTCGCTCCAGCTCCGGCGAGATCGGCGCCCGCCGCTGGCTGACCGGAACCGGCGCTACGAGGGCGTGGGCCGCCAGCACCTGCTGCGGCACGTCGCCGCCGAACGGCCGCACGCCGGTGAGCAACTCGTACGCCATCACACCGACGGCGTAGATGTCGGCGCGATGATCGACCGCATCGCCGGTCGCTTGTTCAGGCGCCATATACGCCGGCGTGCCTAACGCGACACCTGCGGTGGTCACAGCCGCGCCGGTGGCGTCGCTCACGGCCTTCGCGACACCGAAATCGCTGATGAGCGCGTGGCGTCCCGAGAGCATCACGTTGTCGGGTTTCATGTCGCGGTGCACCACGCCATGGGCGTGCGCGTATGTCAACGCATCGACGATCTCGATCAGCAGGCGCACCGCTTCGCCGATCGGAAGCTCATGCTCACGGGCGAGCCGTTCGCGCAGCGAGGGGCCGTCGACAAACGGCATCACATAGTAGAGGAGACCGCCGGCTTCGCCCGAGTCGTGCAGAGGCAGAATGTTCGGGTGCTGCAGCTGAGCCGCGATCGCGACCTCGCGCAAAAACCGCGTGGCCCCGAGTGCCGACGCGATTTCCTCACGCAGAACCTTGAGCGCGACCTTGCGGCCGTGCCGCAGGTCTTCGGCGAGATAGACGGTCGCCATACCGCCCGTGCCGAGCTCGCGCTCGACGCGATAGCGCTCGGAGATGGCCGATGCCAGGCGCGCAGAGGTATCGCTCACGCGGGAAACATGCGCCGCGAGGTTACGGCGCGCGAGCGTCCGCGGGATGAGCTGCGCCTCGCCTCCGCGCCATCTCTCCCCTTGACGGTCGAAAGGAAGCACGACATGTTCTTCTTTCGACAGTCGAAAGGACGAGCCGTGTCTGAGAAAAGCAAAGGCGACCTCTTGCAGGGAACGCTGGACATGCTGGTGCTCAAATCGCTGCAGCTCGGTGCAATGCACGGTTGGGGCATCGCCGAGCGACTGGACCAGGGGTCCAAGAACGTGCTGCAGATCGGGCAGGGGTCGCTCTATCCGGCGCTCTATCGCCTCGAGCGACAAGGGCTCATTGCATCCGAATGGCGCGCATCCGAGAACAATCGCCGAGCGCGCTTTTACAGACTCACGTCGGCCGGACGACGCCGTCTCGCCGAGGAGCGAGAGAGCTGGGCGCGCATGTCGCGCGCCGTCGAGATGGTGCTGCGCATGGGGGAGGCATGAGCTCGCGCTTTCGAACCGCGCTGCTCAGCGCGTGGCACAAGCTAACAGGTGTTCGCGGCGAAGCGGGTTTGCAAAACCGTCTCGACGACGAGGTGCGGTTTCACATCGACATGCAGGCGCAGAAGAACCAGCGGCTCGGTATGTCACCCGAGGACGCACGACGCGCGGCGGTCGTGGCGTTCGGCGCCACCGAGAGTTTCAAAGAAGAAGCACGCGATGAATATCGCAGCCGGCTGCTTCACGATCTTCTCCAGGACCTGCGCCTATCCTTGCGAGTCTTGCCGCGCAACCGCGGGTATAGCGGCGCGGTCATCCTGACGCTTACCGTCGGACTCGGTGCGCTCAGCGCCGTGTTCACTGTCTTCAATTCCGTGCTGCTGCAACCGCTGCCATTTCACGCGCCGGAGCGCGTCGTGCAGATCTGGAGCGGCACGGGCGCGAATGTGCACGGGCCGATTTCGTCGGCGAACTTTCTCGACTTGCGCGCGGGGGCGCGCTCGTTCGCAGCGATCGCGGCCGAGGACTTCGCGTGGGTGAATCTGGCCGGTGAGGGCGGCGCGGCACCCGAACGGCTCATGGCGAACCTCGTCACCTCGGGCTTCTTCGAAGCGGTGGGAGCGCGCCCGGCGTTAGGCAACACCTTCGCCTCGGACGCAGTCGGCGCGGTCGTCTTGAGCGATCGTGTCTGGCGGCAGCGCTTCAGCGCGGACCGGTCAGTGATCGGCCGCAGCATCCTCCTCAACGGGGAAGCGTACACCGTCACGGGCGTGATGCCTGCCGGCTTTGACTTTCCCGGGCCGCTGATCGGCCAGCGCATCGATCTCTGGACTCCGCTCGCGTGGACGCCGGGACAGGTGCAGCGCGGCATTCGTGAGCTCGGCATTACTGCCCGTCTGAAAGACGGCGTGACGCTCACGCAAGCGCAGCAGGATTTGGACGTCCTCGCGCGCCGCCTGGCAGCGGACTATCCGGATGTGAACGCCGGGATGGCCATCCGCGCAGTGCCGCTGCTCGACGAGATCGTTGGCTCCAGCCGCCGTATGCTGCGAGTTCTGCTGGGCGCCGTCGCGCTGGTGCTGCTCATCGCATGCTCGAACGTGGCCAACCTGACGTTGGCGCGCGGCGCAGCGCGCCAGCAAGAGGTCCGCCTGCGTTCCGCGTTAGGCGCGAGCCGCTCGCGCGTGGCACGTCAGCTGCTCACTGAAAGTGTGCTGCTGGCTGTGATCGGGGGAGCAGTAGGGCTGTTCGGCGCGTACTGGCTGACGCGCATTCTCGTGGCTCTCGGTCCGGACGGCCTGCCGCGATTGCAAGAGATCAGCACGAGCTGGCGCGTCTTCGCGTTCACGATGCTGATGTCGGTCGTCGCCGGGCTGCTGTTCGGTGCGATGCCGGCTGTCGCCGCGTCACGGCCACCGGCGCGCTTCGCGTTAGGTGGGATCGGACGCTCGATCACGGAAGGCCACGAGCGCCGCGGGCTGCGCAACGGCATCGTCGCGGCCCAGGTCGCGCTCTCACTCGTGCTGCTCGTGGGAGCAGGGTTGTTGCTGCGCAGTTTCAGCCGATTGGCCGGTGAGAGTCCTGGCTTCGAAGCATCCGGAGTCTTCGTCGCCCGCGTCTCGCTGGACCAGCAACGCTATGACAACGATGCGCGCAAATGGGGCTATGTGACCGGCGCCGTGGAACGGTTAGCCGCGCTGCCTGGAGTCGAAGGCGCCGGAGCCGTCGACTACCTGCCCTTCGGACACGGGGATTCCTTCCTCGATATCTCGGTCGAGGGGCGTCCGCCAGCGACACCTAACGAGGAGGTTGCAGCGCACCTGCGCAGCGTAACCGGCGGCTACTTCGCCGCCATGCGCATCGGACTCGCCACAGGACGAAGTTTCACCGAAGGCGATGCCGCTTCGGCCGCGCCGGTCGCGATCGTCAATCGTGCGATGGCGCGGCGCTACTGGCCGAACGTCGAAGTCGCGGACTTGATTGGACGGCGAGTGCGCATAGGTACCGGCTCGAGCGCCGGTCCCTGGCTCACGATCGTCGGCGTCGTCGGTGATGTGAAGCACTGGAACCTCGGCGAGGAGTACGGACCCGAGCTGTACATGCCGCTGGCGCAAAGCCCGGCATCGTCGCTGCACTTCGTCGTGCGCAGCACGGCTGGCATTTCGGCCGATTTGCTACGGGCAGAGATGCTGGCTGTCGATGCAAGTCAGCCGGTGACGATCGAGCGCCTGACGAGCCTCGTGGATGCGTCTGTATCGCAGCCGAAGTTTCGTGCGTTGCTGTTTGGTTTCTTCGCGGCCCTGGCACTTTTGCTCGCCGTCATCGGTGTCTACGGTGTGATCGCCTATCGCGTCTCGCAGCGCACGCGCGAGATCGGTGTGCGTCTCGCGTTAGGGGCGCGTCGCATGACCATCATGGCAGCCGTGGCACAGCAGGGAATCGTACTCACCGGCGCCGGCATCGTACTTGGACTGGTGGGAGCATTCTGGCTCACGCGATTCCTGCAAGGAATGCTCTACCGAGTGTCGCCTACGGATGGGCTGACTTTCCTCGGCGTGTCGCTGCTGCTTGCGCTTACCGCGCTGCTCGCCTGTGTGCTACCCGCTCGGCGAGCGGCGAAAGTGGATCCTGTGATGGCTATGCGTGGCGAGTGACTATCGGCCGACGCCCCACAGGATCGCGAGAAGCGTAGGAACGGCAACGGCGAGCCAGAGCAGAAAGCCGTAGACGAGGGGTCGAACACCGACGCTGCGCAACTGATCGCGTGTCACGCTCGTGCCTATCAGGAAAAGCGTCAGCACCAAGGCCGTGCGACCGGCCCGCGCCGCCGAGTCGAACCAGTGCCCTGCGGTAGTTGGCGCGAGGGAGCGGATGATGGCGGCGAGGACAAACAGCGCGATGAACCATGGCACGGGCAGCTGGCCGCTGCCTAACGTATCCTTCTTGGCGCGCACGGCGAGTGGCGCGAGCAACGCGAGCGGGAGGATCCACAGGGCGCGTGCGAGCTTGAGCACCGTGGCCTCGTGCAGAGCCAACGGTCCGTAGCTCGCCGCCGCGCCGACGACCGAGCTCGTGTCGTGAATGGCGAGAGCGGCCCAGATGCCGAACTGATGCTCGCTCAGTCCGACCAAGTGCCCGATGGGCGGGAAGACATAGAGCGCGATGGCGTTGAACACGAACACTGTGGCCAGGGAGACGCTCATCGCCTCGCGCGTGGCACCGATCGCTGGTCCGACGGCCGCGATGGCGCTGCCACCACAGATGCTCGTGCCAGCCGTTATTAGAATCGTTAGGTGGCGCTCGATGTTCATCCAACGGCCCAACTGCAGTCCGAGTGCGATGGCAGCGACCGTCAGGACGAGCGTGTAGACGAAGCCGGTTGCGCCGGCGCTGACGAGCCGGTCCAGAGGGATCCCGAAGCCCAACGCGATGATCGCGATTTTGAGCAGGCCCGAGCTCATGTTGCCCGTTAGGCGCGACCACGGATTCCCGACAACCAGTGAGCATGCGATGCCTGCGGCCAGAGCGAGGGCGGGCGTCGCCAGCGGCGTCAACGCGAAAATGGCACCCGCTGAAAAGAGTGCCAGTCGCGTGATCTGCAGAGGGAGACCGAGGGCGTCCGCGCGAGCTGTCATCCGCGGCCGCGCGCTCGCGACCATGACTCCCATTGCTTCAGCGTCATGACTGTTCGGAAGCCGATGTTCGGAGCGCCGGTGTCGGGGGCTCCGGAGTTGCGCGAGCTGACGCGGTAGCCGCGGCAGTAGGAATCGCTGCACAGGAATGAGCCACCGCGCAAAACGCGAGTGGGTCCGGGGCCCATTCCAGCCGCGGGACCAACCGGGTTGCGTACCACGCCGCGCGCGCGGTCTGCGCTGTACGTGTCCGGGTGGAACCAGTCCAGCGTCCATTGCCACACATTCCCGGACATGTCGCGCAACCCATATGCGTTAGGCGGATACGATCCCACGGGACGCGTGCTGGCGCCGTGCGTCGGGAAGGTTCCATCGTAGATGTGCGCCTGAGGACGGGCGGGATCGAAGGCGTCGGCGCCCCACGCATACTCCCGCTGCTCGGCGCCGCCGCGGGCGGCGAATTCCCACTCCGCTTCTGTAGGCAGCCGTTTTCCGGCCCAACTGGCGAACGCGACGGCATCCTCCCAGGCGACCTGCACGACCGGATGCGATTCCTTCCCGGCGATTGAGCTCTGTGGCCCTTCCGGATGGCGCCAATCTGCGCCGGCAACCCAACGCCACCATTGTGACCAGTCGCCGAGATCTACTGCACTCTCGGTGGGTGCGAACACGAGGCCGCCGGGGAGGAGTCGATCGCGCGGTGGAGGCGGAGTGCCTGGCGGGAGTTGCGAAAGCAACGCGGCAACCTCGGGGACGCGCTCGGCCAGCGTCACGTAGCCCGTCGCGTTCACGAACGCGGCGAACTGCGCATTCGTCACGGCATCGCGGTCCATGAAGAAGCCGTCGACTGCGACTGTGTGTGTGGGTCGCTCGTGAGGCAGAGCATGCGGCGACTCGCTTCCCATCGTAAAACGACCGCCGGGAATCCAGACCATCCCGTCAGGCGCGGCCCCTGGCGCACGCTGGGCCTCTCGCTGCGCGCAGCCTAACGCAGTCAGTGACAGCAGACCGAGAACGGTCCGCAAGGACACACGAAACGTCACCTAACGATATCCCGCGAAGTCGGCGCGATAGCCCGTTTCGCGCTGCAGGCGCGTCAGTTCAGCCTGTAGGGTCGGGAGCAGGCTGTCGCCCGCCGGCGTTCCGATCAGGTTCGACATCTCGAACGGATCCGCTTTCAGATCGTAGAGCTCGTCCATCCCAGGCAGTTCGAGATAGTTGATGTACTTGTACTGCTCCGTGCGCACGGCCTGATATGCCATGTTCAGGATGCGCGGGAAGACACGGTCGCTGTAGTACTCCAGGAGCACGGATCGCCGCCACGGAGTTGGCGAGCCGCCGCCGAGCAAGGGTACGAGGGACGTGCCTTGTCGCTGGACCGAGTCGCTGACGCCGGCCAGCGCAAGAATCGTCGGCGCCAGGTCGATCACCTGCACGAGCTGCGCTGGCGTCGTGCCCGCACGCGCCGCGCGCGGGTAACGGATGATGAGCGGTATCCGGGCCGTCTCTTCATACGCCAGACGGCGCTCCTCGTTCAGTCCATGCTCTCCATAGAAGTAGCCGTGGTCACTCGTTAGGATGAAAATCGTGTTGTCGAGCTCGCCCATCTCGACCAGAGCGTCGCGGATCTTCTGCAGGCTCTCATCGACGCCGAGAAGCATTTCGAGTCGGTCGCGCACGTCTTTGTCGGGAGTCCCGGTCGCTGGACCGAGTGAAGGCAGCCCGGGGATGCTGCGCTGCAGCGCAGGCTTCTTATGCACCGCCGCAGTCGCGTTAGGCCGCCGCGGAACCACGGATTGTGCGAAGCGACCGCGATGCCGCTCGGCTGGAATGAAACCTGCGCCCTGACCCGGCACTTGAACGATGCTGCCGTCATCGCGCTGCACGACGTTCGGATGTAGCGCCTTGTGGGCCAGGAAGACCATGAACGGCCGTCCCTGCGAACGCTTCATGAAACGCAGCGCATAGTCCGTCAGGACGTCGGTCACATATCCCTGGACTTCGATCCGCTCGCCGTCGACGTTGAGCTTCGGGTTGACAGCCTCACCCTGTCCTTTCATCGCGACCCAGTGCGTCCATCCTGGCCGCCGCGTATCGTCGTTCCCCATGTGCCATTTGCCGAAGAAGCCCGTCTGATATCCGGCATTTGCAAGAGGAATCGCAAACGTGCCGAGCCGGTGGCTGGCGGAGTCACGCGCCGTATTGTCTACGATCCCGTTTGTGTGCGCGTACAGCCCCGTTAGGATCGCGGCGCGACTGGGCGAGCAAAGCGGCGTCGTCGCGAAGGCGTTGAGGAATCGCGTTCCTTCACGCGCGAGCCGGTCTATCGCGGGAGTCTGGGCAAACGGGTGACCAGCGATGCCAACGTCATCCCAGCGGAGGTCGTCGACGAGGACGAAGACGACGTTAGGCTGGCGTGTCGTCGCGCTGCCTGACGGCCCGCCGCCGCAGCCAGAGGCCGCGAAGACGACGAACACCGCAAAGGCAAAGGATTTGAAGGAAAGGCTCATCGGTCCCTGTGCGAGCAATGAATATGCACGTCGCGACGCAGCATGGATTTCTGCGGCGATCCGCGGTCGCGCAACCCTTTACGGTGTGCGGGCTGTCGAGAGACTAGCCTTCACACGATCACCTCTCGAGCTGATATCGTGGAGATCCACGTTCGTCCATGGGCAAGAGCTCTAATTGGCGCCTGCATCGCGACTTCGGCGGCGGCACAAGGCGAGAGCAGCCGCAGCGCGAAACTCCGAGTAGTCATCGAGCGATTCCGAGCCGATAGCAAGTTTCCCGGCGCTGTCGCGGGCGCATGGTTCTCGGACGGATCCTCGGTCGTCGTCGCTGCCGGACTCGCCGACAGGGAGCGGCGCACGCCGATGCGCGAGACATCACTTCTGCATGCCGGCAGCGTCGGCAAGACGCTCTTCGCGGCGCTCGTGCTCCAACTCGTGGCGGAGAACCGCGTCCGGCTGGACGAAAAGGTAAGCCACTACCTCGGCCGTGAGCCATGGTACAGCGGCGTGCCTAACGGCGCGGATATTACGGTGCGCATGCTGCTGAATCATACCAGCGGCATTCCCGAGTACGGCAGCGACTTCATGACGGCTCTCATCAAGGATCCGGGTCGCAGGCGCTTACCGGTGGATGGCGTCAAGTCCGTCGCCGGTGCCAAGCCATTGTTCGCAGCCGGTTCCGCGTTCGGCTATACCGATGTGAACTTTCAGCTGCTTCAGCTACTGGCCGAGCGTGTAACGGGGAGGTCGGCGTACTCGGAAATACGGCGGCGCATACTTCAGCCGTTAGGCTTGAAACACATCGTCCCCGCCGACAGCAAGACCGTCCCAGGGCTCGTTCAGGGATACGCGGGGAAAGACAATTTCATGGGATTCGACGCCGTCATGCGCAACGGGTCGCTCATTCTCGACCCGGCGTTCGAAGGTGGCGGCGGTGGCTTCATCACGAACGCCGGTGATCTCGCGCGCTGGATGGCGCTCTTTACCGCTGGGAAGGCATTCCCGAGGACGCTGCTCCCCGAGGTGCGAAAGGGCATTCCTGCCGGCCAGCTCGACGTCGGCAAAGACGCGCAATCGGGTCTGGGAGTGGAGATCGTTCAAACCCCGCTCGGCGTCGCCTATGGACATGGCGGATTCTTCCCCGGTTACCTGTCGCTCGTGCTGTATTATCCCGAACGAGGGATCAGTGTGGCGATCCAGGTGAACTCGAGCGCGGGCGACGCCTTGGCGCGGCCGCTGCGCGACGTCCTGCAGG
>DATBKN010000027.1:0-11213 GCA_036555845.1 Gemmatimonadaceae bacterium
GTCAAGAAGCAGAAACGCAAAACGGTGCCGCGACTGCCTTTGACCTTTCCGGGAACCCCAAAACAAAAGCGGGCCAGCGCTGACGCGCCGGCCCGCTTGGGACACGGGTTCGGAGGCTCGTGTCTACTTGGAAACCAGGAAACTCGCGACGAGAGCGCCTAACGCGATCAACCCCGCGGCTGCGGCGATCAGCAGACCGGGCGACATTCGCGTGTCACGCCGCCACCATTGCGTCGCAGCCCGTGGTGCTTCCACCGTCGGCAGCGCCGCCATGATCTTGGCAGGTAGGTAGGCGGGCGTCGCCATGCGGCGGCGGCGATCGGTCTCCTCACCGATGCGGCGCCAAAACTCCACAGTGCGCGCGGCGTCGCCGCGAAGCCCGGCAGGCTCAGTCGTGTCTCCATCTAACCAGCGATTGATCACGTCGGTCGTTACTTGCGAGGTCAGCGGCACTTCACGGTCGCCCACTGAACCCGTAGCGTCCGACGGGCGATTGGCGCGCTCGCGGCCAACCTCTCGTTCGCTGTCGCGGTCCATGTCGTTGTCCAGCATTAGGCGTATTTCTCCTCTAAGAGAGACTGGAGCGCCTCACGTGCTCTATGGACACGCATCTTGAGCGCCCCGACCGTGGTGCCTAACAAGTCAGCCATTTCTTCGTACGAACGTCCCTCGACGTGCTTCATGATGAAGGCCTCGCGAAGCGACGCGGGCAAGCTTCCCAGTGCGGAGTCGAGGTCGCCGCGGAGCTCCGTGCGGTCCAGATCTTCTTCCGGATTCGCGTAGCCCGTTGGCTGATCGTCTTCGTCGTAGCTCAGGTGCGTGCGCCGAATGTTCTTCAGCCAGTCCTTGCACCCGTTCGCCACGATTCGGAAAACCCAGGCGTCAAAGCGGCCGCGCACCTCGGAGAGGTGCTGGTACGCTTTGATGAAGGACATTTGAAGGATGTCCTCGGCCACATCGGGACTGCCTGTCATCCCGAGGGCATGGCGGTAAAGCGGGTCGCTGTACCGCTGGATCAGGATCCCGAATGCGTCGCGATTCCCCGCGAGCACCCGCGATATAACCTCTTGATCCGCTTGCGACTGGTCGATCTGGGGAGCCGCGACGGCCGTTTGCACGGCGGAAGAGTAATTACCCTTCCGGCGCCGGGACAGACCAGTGCTTCCCGGCAGCATCACCCCGAGTGCGATTTGGGTCACGTGCGTGGACGACGCAGTTTTGGAGAGGTAACAACCACCTCAAAAAGAACATCGTCAGCTGCTGACAGCTGACAGCTAACTGCAAGCCATCAGCTGAAATCGAACACCTGCCAACCGAGCTGCCGGATCGCCGCCCCGTGCTCATCCAGCTTTGGCGGCGGGAATCGCACGGTTCCTGGGACCGACGGCGCGACTCCCGTAAGCGCCGAATGAGCGACGTCGTCCAACGCCTGGCTCACTGGACGCACACGACCGGCCGGCACTCCCTGCTTGCTCAAACGTGCCAGCCACTCCTCCGCGTCGCGTTCCGCAACTCGACGAGCGATCGTGCTCGTCACGCGCTCACGATTCGCGAGGCGGCCGCTGTTTGTCGCGAGCTGGCTGTCGTTGCTGAGCTCAGAGAGCTCCAGCGCGGAGCAGCAGCCAGCCCATTGGCGATCGTTGCCGACGCCGATCACGATGTGGCCGTCGCGTGCCCTGAAGGCCTGATACGGGACCAGGTTCGGGTGAGCGTTCCCGAAGCGACTCGCCTCGCGCCCGGAGACGAGAACGTTTTGCGCCACGTTTACGAGCGCCGCGATCGCAGAATGCGCGAGTGAAACGTCCAGGCGCCTGGCGCTTACGGGCAGCGCTTCGTGCGACCTCTCACGGGCGACGAGTGCCGCCATGATCGCGAGGGCGGCGTCCTTTCCCGCGATGACATCGGCAAGAGCAACACCCACTTTCATCGGTTCACCGGTGACTTCGCCGGTGATGGACATCCACCCGCTCTCGGCCTGCACGACCAGGTCGTATCCGAGCCGCGGATTTCCCACCCCGAATCCGCTCAGCGTAAGCCAGACCAGCCGAGGGTGTGCTTCGAGCAACGCGTCGCGGAGCAGCCCCGCTCGAGCGAGCGTTTCCGCTTTGAAGTTGTCGAGCACGACGTCCGATCCGGCGATCAGACCCCTAAGCACTTCGACGTCAGCGGGGACATCGAGGGAGATGGCGATGCCGAGCTTGTTGCGGTTGGTGCTGAGGTAATAGGCGCTTTCGCCGCGTTCGTCGAACGGTGGCCCCCATTGCCTGCTCTCGTCGCCCAAACCAGGCCGCTCGACCTTGATCACGTCAGCCCCGAGGTCGCCGAGCGTCATGCCACAAAGCGGTCCTGCGAGCACTCGCGACATATCGAGAACTCTGATACCTTTGAGTAATTCTGTCACGTTTGTGGCGCCGTTATGTTGTGATGGAGTCTCTATAGAATGCTGTTCGCGTTAGGCTCGCCCGGCGTAAAGCATCACGCGAATTGGCTTGCATGACGATTGAAAAATCATATACTTAGCGCCCGTCGCCACCCCCGTTTTGCGGCGCGGTTTGGCAGACAACTCAGGGTCGCGCGCGTCGCCTGCCCTGCCGCCCCGCCGCCTTCGCGAGAACAGATACCATTTCGATGACCAATCCCGCGCCCAGTGGTGCGACGCCGGCTCCGGCCGACGCCGCTAAAACGAACGCGCCTACCCCCGCTGGTGGTTCACCGGCTGTCCCAGCCCCTCCGCCACGACGTGGGCCGGGGCATCGCGGGCAGGATGTGCGTGACGCCGTCGCCGAAATGGCCGCGCGTGCGCACGAAATCAGCCTGGAAGCTGGTAGCAAAATGGCCGCGGCGATGAAGGACGTGATCGGTGCGGCTGCCGGCCTCACGGCATTTGCGCTGGAGAGCGCGCGAGAGCTCGTGCAGTACATGGTTCGCCGCGGGCAAATGACACAGGACGAAGCCGACAAGTTGATGCGTGACGTCGAGCACGCGCATGGCACCAAGCCGAAAGCGAAAGCTCCGGCAGCGCCAGCGAAGCAAGAAAAAGCAGCCAAGCCTGCCGTGAAAGCCGCCGCTCCGGCACCGACCCCTGTTCCAGCTCAAGCCGCGAAGCCCAAAGCGAAAGCTGCACCAAAAGCTGCGGCAAAAGCCCCAGCGAAGAAGAATCCAAAGAAGAAATAGTCCCTCGCTGGCGCGACAATACGGTTAGCGCGCACATGCGTCATCAATCAACGATCTAGCGCTTCCGCGCGCGTTTGCGCACGTGTGCGCGCGCTATAGGTTTTCGCGCCAATGCGTCGATTTGTCGTGCGGTTCGTTTCGATAAGGGCGCTCGAGTCATGAGATCCCTGGTCGCCCGCGCACCAACACGCATCGATTTTGGTGGGGGCTGGACGGACGTCCCTCCGTACAGCGAGCGCGAAGGTGGGCGCGTGTGCAGCGTCGCAATCGGCGCTTACGCGACTGTGCGCTTGCGTCGACAGCACGACAACTCTCGGGCGACGCCTAACGTCACTTCTGCGCGAGTCCCTGACCAGCGCCTCGTCGAGGTCGCCCTCACGCGCAGCGGCGTGCGCGATGTCTGCGTCGAGCTACGGAGCGATTTCCCGATGGGCGCCGGACTCGGCGGCTCGTCTGCGAGTGGCGTCGCGATAGCAGGAGCGCTGGCGGCCTGGCGCGGCGAAGCGCTGGACAGAACTGCAATCGCCGAACGCAGCAGAGCAACTGAGGTGGACGGACTCCAGGTGCCTGGCGGGCGGCAGGACCACTATGCCGCTGCCTACGGCGGAGCCTTGGCGCTCGAGTTTGGGACGGTCACGCGAGTGCGGCAGCTCCCGCTTTCTATGGAAACGCGCAGAGAGCTGGAACGGCGTTGCATCGTGGCGTACACCGGGCAATCGCGTATTAGCGGCGAGACCATAAGCGCTGTGCTTGATGCCTATCGCGTGCGCGATCCAGTTGTCGTCGAGTGCCTTGCACGAATGAAAGCGCTGGCCACGCAGATGGCGGACGCGCTGGCGAGCAACGATCTGGACGAATTGGGAACGCTCGTTGGGGAGCACTGGACGCACCAACGCGCGCTGCATCCGTCTATCCCGACGCCGCTCATCGACGAGATCCTCGCACGCGCGCGCATCGCTGGCGCGTTAGGCGGTAAAGCGCTCGGCGCGTCTGGCGGTGGCTGCGTACTGATCATCGCCGGAAGCACCAACGCCGATTTCGTGCGTCGAACAGTCGGTGAGATGGCGGAGCTGGTGCCGGTTGTCATCGACGAGAGTGGGTTCACGTGGATGGCGGAGGAGTGAGCGCGGTAGCTCCTGGAGACGCGAAGGGACTGCTCCGAGCGCTCGTCGCGACAGACTCACGCAATCCTGAGCTCGTTCCCGGCGCGCCTGGCGAAGGCGCTATCGCGCGACAGCTAGCCGAGATCTTGCGGTCATGGGGGATGCGCGTCGAGCTGCAGGACGCGGCTCCCGGCCGGCCTAACGTGATCGCACGCGCGGGGAAGGCGGGCGCCGGACGCTCCCTCATGTTCAATGGCCACATCGACGTCGTCGCCGTCGACGGCATGGCGCACTCCCCTTTCGACGCCGACGTGCGCGATGGACGACTCTATGGCCGCGGCGCGAGCGACATGAAAGCGGGCGTTGCGGCGATGTGCGCAGCGGCGTACCGCGCTGCCGCGGAAGGACTTTCGGGAGAGCTCGTCGTCGCGGCCGTCGTGGATGAGGAGTTCAAGAGCGCTGGCACCAAGGCTCTCGTCGAATCCGGCATTAAGACAGACGCAGCGATCGTGACCGAACCGACACGACTTACGATCATGCCGGCGCATCGCGGGTTCACTTGGGTGACGATCGAGTGCCGCGGACACGCCGCGCATGGCAGCCGTTACGACCTTGGCGTCGATGCCATTCTGCACGCATCGCACGTTATGACTGCATTGGCTGATTTCGAGCGCGAAGAACTCACGACGCACACGCATGCGCTCCTTGGCCATGCGTCGATGCACGCCGGCACGATAACCGGCGGTGCTGGATGGTCCACGTATCCCGAAACCTGCCGGCTCGAGATCGAACGGCGTACGCTGCCGGGTGAGAGCGCAGAGCAAGTAGTCGGCGAAATCCAGGGTGTGTGTGATCGCGTTAGGCAGCGCCAAGCAACGCTGCAGGCGACGGTGCAGCATGTTTTTTCGCAGCTGCCGAGCGATGTTGCCGTCGACGCACCGATCTGCAAAGCGCTGAGCGAGTCGCTGAAGAGGAGGGGCGAACCAGTGCGCGTCGCTGGGATGAGCGCGTGGACCGACGCCGCGCTGCTCAACGCGGCCGGCATCCCGGCGATCTGCTTCGGTCCGGGCGACATGACGCTGGCACACGCGAATCGCGAGTGGGTCGAGTTGTCTGAAGTCGATCGCGCTTGTGACGTGCTGGCGGACCTGGCGCTCGCTTGGTGCGGCTCGCGCGACTGATGCCGGGCGCACGCTGGTCACCGGCTGACTATAACCGTCTCGAGGCGGCGATCTCCGCTGGCGCCCGCGTCGCCGTGCGGCGCCGGGGCGGGGAGCTTGTCGTCGTCCCGCACCGCCTCGCAATGCGCGGTGGGCGCGAGATGATCGAAGCGACACATCCGGCGACGGGCGAAGTAGTCACGTTCATGCTGGACGAGATCGACGGCGTCGAGGTCGTCACTTGAGTCCAGCAGGGAAGGAAAAACCGCGGCCGCTCGTCGCCGTGTACGCCGATGAGTCGTGCCTTGGCAACGGACGTGAAGGAGAGAATCCGGGCGGCGCCGGCGTGCTCGTCGAGATCCGGCAGCGCGGGAAGCTCGTTAGGCGCGATCTCTGGGTATCCGAGCCTGCCACGACGAACAATCGCATGGCGCTGCGATCGGTCATCGAGACGTTCAAGGCGTTAGGCAGAAAGGAGCGCTCCTTCTGCGTCATCTTCACAACCGACTCGCGCTACATCGTCGACGGGATGACGTCCTGGATCCATTCGTGGGAGAAGCGTGGTTGGCGCCGCCGCACGGGAGAAATCGAGAACCTGGAGCTGTGGCACGAGGCCGTGCGCGCGGTGGGAACGCAGTGGGTTCAGTGGCGCTGGGTGCGCGGCCACGCGGGGCATCCGCAGAACGAATACGCGAACGATCTTGCCGTGCGCGCGGCCGGAGTTCAGGACCACTCCGGTGGACTCGTCGAGTCCGGCTTCGACACTTGGCTCGAGCGGCACGCGGCCGTGGGCAAGCCGCTTACGCCAGAGCCGTTTCCCGAACCCGCGGCTTTCCGCGCCGCGGCACAGTTACCGCGAGTGTAGGGCAGCGTCATTGCTCCAACGGGCGCGGCCACCTCGCCCAGCCCGCCAGCCCTCCGATCCACCAAGTGCTAAGTTTCGAGCCAATGGACGATCTCGATCGCCTCTTCCGCCGCGTCGTGCATAACGTGCGCGCTGCTTACCCCGAACTGCTCACTCAGTCGTTCGAGGTCTCGCAGCTTTACCAGCAGGTGGTTCCGTATCGCCTGAATCGCCGGGAGATCGGCGTCGACAGCGTCGAAGACTTCGAGTTGGCGCTGATGCAGCTGCTGTCCGGTGCGCGCGGATACCTAACGGGCGACGCCGACATGCAGCGCGCGCTGCAGGATGAGCTCGAGTCGCTGAATCCCGACCTCTCGGCGTATCGCGGATTCGCGACGTCACGCATCGGGTTGGCGACGGACGCGGTTCGCCACATCGAGCAGCAACCCATGAGCCAGGCGACTGCCTCGGTGGGAGCATCGGCGTCAGTCGCAAGCTCGTCGGCTGTCGCCGCGCGGGCGACCGAACGCATCAGCACAACCGGAACAGCGAGTCCCGATTTGCCTCGCGCAGCAAGCGGCGGTGGCGGTGGTGGCGGAAGCGCGGGTCCCACGACCTCTCACAATCAGCCATCAGCAGCCATGCCGTCTTCCAAAAGCGCAGGTTCGCCGGCTTCGACGGCGAGCCAGAGCCGAGCAGCCGAAGGCGCCGGCGATCACCCTGCATCAGCCTGTCGCTATTGTGGCGGGTCGCTGCCTGACGGGAAAAGCATCGTGTTCTGTCCGTACTGCGGCCATGATCTCACGGTGCAGCATTGTCCGGCGTGCAACACGGAGCTCGAGATTGGTTGGAAGTTCTGCATCACTTGCGGTCGGCAGGTGAGCTGAGCCGACTGTACAGCTGGGGCAATGCCTGACGACAAACCGGCGCGCTCATCTCCTCCTGCTGTTCCTGCCCCGCTCGATCGCGGCGCACTCGAACGTGTCCTAACGCGCGCGGCAGAGCTGCAAGCGCATACTGCCGAACCCGCAGAGGGAATGACAGAGCAGGAGCTCGTCGACCTCGGCGGTGAGGTCGGAATCAGCGCGGACTTCATGCGCCGAGCACTCGCGGAAGAGCGAACGCGCGTCGGCAGCCCGACGGAAGCGACGGCTGGAAGTACGACGCTGGCCGGCCTGTTCGGGCCGGACCGCATCAGCGCGTCGCGCATAGTGCGCGGGTCGCCCGCGTCGGTCCTCGCCGCTCTCGACGACTGGATGCAGCGGCAGGAGTCGATGCTCTCGATGCGGCGCATGACGGATCGCCTAACGTGGGAGCCTCGCCGCGACTTCCTGGGCAACTTGCAGCGTGGCTTCAACTTCCGCGGGAAGACGTACGAGCTGGTCGTGGCGAACGAGGTTGCCGCATCAGTTGCCGCTATCGACGGCCAGCGAACGCTCGTGCGCATCGATGCTGATCTCGGCGCGGCGCGGCGACGGAGCACGATCGGAAGCGGCGTGGTCGCTGGAGGCGGCGTGGCATCGGCTTCCGCCATTGTCGGGTTGGCGACGCTGTTCCCGGAAGGCTCATTGCTGATTGGCGGAGTTGTCGGCGCGATGTGGGCAGGTTCGGGTGTGCTGATCGCGACGGCAATCGCACGCAGGCAGCGGCGCAAGGTCTCGCGCGTTCAGCTCGCACTGGAGCAGATTCTCGATCGGCTGGAACGCGACGAGATCAAGACCTCGTCGCCTTCTTTGCTCGACTTGCTCGTACCGCGCCCCCGTTAGGCGGGCGGCGTCTCCGGAGAATCCTGATGCTCGAGCGGCGCATCGCGCAGGAGCCTGTCACCGCGTGAAGGTCGTCGTCGTCGGTGGCGGCCCGGCGGGGCTTTACTTCGCCTTGCTTCTGCGGCAGCGCGCGCCCCGAACGTCGGTCACTGTAGTCGAGCGCAACGCCGCGGATGATACGTTCGGCTGGGGCGTCGTCTTCTCGGATCAGACGCTGGAGCATTTTCGCGCGGCCGACGAAGCCACTTATCGGGCGATAACTGAACAGTTCATTCACTGGGACGATATCGACGTGCATGTCCGCGACGCCGTCGTGCGATCGGGCGGTCATGGCTTCAGCGGGATTTCGCGCAAGACCCTTCTCGCGATCCTGCAGCAGCGCGCTTCGGCGTTAGGCGTGGACTTGCGCTTTCGCACCAATGTCGGCGGCATGGACGACCTGGCGGCGCTGGGATTGGGAGATGCCGATTTGGTTGTGGCCGCGGACGGCGTCAATTCGGTGTTTCGTAGTAAGGGGGCTGCTCATTTCGAGCCCGAGCTCGAGCTGCGGCCAAATCGTTTTGTGTGGCTCGGAACGCGCCGCCGTTTCGACGCCTTCACGTTCGCGTTCGTTAGGAACGAGCACGGCGTTTTTCAAGCGCACGCATATCGTTTCGACGATGACCTGGCAACGTTCGTCGTGGAGTGCGACCAGAATTCGTGGTGCCGCGCTGGCTTCGACCGACTGGACGCCGACGCAACTGTTGCCGCATGCGAGCGCATGTTCGCCCACATTCTGCAGGGCGCACGGCTGCTGCATAACGCGCCGCATCAGCGCGTCGCGCCCTGGCAGCGCTTCTTGCGGGTGAGCAACAGGCGCTGGTACGACGGCCGGCTCGTGCTTCTTGGCGATGCCGCGCATACCGCGCATTGGTCGATCGGCTCTGGGACAAAGCTCGCCATGGAAGACGCGATCGTCCTGGCGCGCGAGGTCGCGCATGTCGCCGAGAACGCATCCAGCGACGAACGAGCGGCGGCGCTGCAGCGATATCAAGACGAGCGCTCGACCGAAGTCCTGCGGCTGCAGAACGCAGCGCGGAACTCGATGGAGTGGTTCGAGCACGTCGATCGATACTGGTCACTCGAACCGGAGCAGTTCGCGTACTCGCTGCTCACGCGCAGCCAGCGCGTGAGTCACGAGAATCTGCGACTGCGCGACGCGGAGTATTTGGGTGGCGTCGAAGAGTGGTTCGCCGAGCGCAGTGGGGTGGAGGCACGACCGGCACCGCCTCCGCTTCTCACTCCATACGCGTTGCGCGGGCTGAGGCTGCCGAATCGTGTCGTTGTGTCTCCGATGGACATGTACAGCGCCGTTGACGGCGTCCCGAACGACTTCCACCTGGTTCATCTTGGAAGCCGCGCGTTAGGTGGCGCCGGCCTTGTCGTCACGGAAATGACGTGCGTATCTCCGGAGGGAAGGATCTCTCCGGGCTGCACCGGCATGTACGACGCCGCCCACGAGGCCGGGTGGACGCGCATCGTGTCGTTCGTGCACCAATGGAGCGAAGCGAAGATCGCGCTGCAACTCGGTCATTCCGGTCGCAAAGGATCGACAAAGCTCGGTCTCGAAGGCACCGACATTCCGTTGGACAACGGCAACTGGGAGCTGGTCGCTCCCTCGGCGCTGCCGCATCGGCCCACGATGCAAATACCGCGTGAGATGACGCGCCGCGACATGGAAAAGGTGCTGCGCGACTTCGTCTTCGCGACCGTCGCGGCTGGTCGCGCGAACTTCGACATGCTCGAGCTGCATTGCGCGCACGGATACCTTCTGTCGAGCTTCATCACACCGCTGGCCAACCGACGGAGCGACGAATACGGCGGTTCACTCGAAAAGAGACTGCGCTTCCCGCTGGAGGTCTTTCGCGCCATGCGTGCAGAATGGCCTAACGAGAAACCGATATCAGTGCGCATCTCGGCAACCGATTGGGTGGAGGCCGGCGTGACGGGTGACGACGCCGTCGAAATCGCACGCGCGTTCGTCGCAGCTGGTGCGGATATCATCCACGTGTCCACTGGTCAAACATCGCCGGACGCGAAACCCGTGTACGGGCGCATGTGGCAGACTCCATTCAGCGATCGCATACGCAATGAAGTGGGATGTCCTACGATCGCCGTGGGAAACATCACCGATGCTGATCAGGTGAACTCGATAATCGCCGCGGGACGTGCGGACCTCGTGGCGCTGGCGCGACCGCACCTCGCCGATCCGAATTGGACGCTGCACGCCGCGGCGCAACTCGGCTGGTCAGAGCAGCCGTGGCCGTGGCAGTATCGGTCGGGGAAGGATCAGCTCGAACGACTGATTGCGCGTGAGCGGTCACTTGATTCTGCGCGTCGAACCTAACGAGTCCTGAAACAGGGAGCTTTGAGTGACGAGTCGCGTGGTTCGAGTGCTGAGTGTTCAAATCAGTGACTACATGACATGCGTTGCACGACGGAGCTTCCCGGAACTAACCATTTCGGCTCGAGACCCGGCACTCGCGACGCGCGATCCAAAGCTCCCTTTTTAGCCTTATGACGTCACCGAGCCTTCAGGCCTCTGCGATTTCCCCCCGTCACTTCGCCTGGTCCTTCGACCGTGGCGTCGCGACGATCACGCTCAATCGCCCGGAGCGAAAGAATCCGCTCACGTTCGAGTCGTACGCCGAGCTGACTGACACATTTCGAGCGCTGCAGCGCGTGGCGGAAGTCAAAGTCGTCGTCATCACCGGTGCCGGTGACAACTTTTGCAGCGGCGGCGACGTGCACGAGATCATCGGGCCGCTCGTCGCCGCGCAAGAGAACGGCCGGCCGGATGAGCTGCTGGCTTTCACGAAGATGACGGGCGGTCTGGTGAAAGCGATGCGCGCCTGTCCGCAGCCCATCGTTGCGGCGATCGATGGCGTGTGCGCTGGAGCTGGTGCGATCCTGGCGATGGCGAGCGATTTGCGCATCGGTACGGACCGCAGTCGCGTCGCATTCCTATTCGTTAGGGTTGGCTTGAGCGGCGCTGACATG
Organism: Gemmatimonadaceae bacterium; assembly: GCA_036555845.1. Lineage (GTDB taxonomy): Bacteria > Gemmatimonadota > Gemmatimonadetes > Gemmatimonadales > Gemmatimonadaceae > DASYRX01. The sequence goes on from DATBKN010000027.1 coordinate 11,087, forward strand.
GGCGCATGCGCCATGCTGCCGCGCATCATCGGCCACGGACGCGCGAGTGAATTGCTGTACACCGGTCGTTTCATGGCCGCCGATGAAGCAGAGCGGTGGGGCTTCTACAATAAGGTTGTGAACCCAG
>DATBKN010000028.1:0-15676 GCA_036555845.1 Gemmatimonadaceae bacterium
GGTGCACGAGCTGGGACATGTGCTTGGGTTGGTTGGCGTCGTACAAGGAGAGCAGCCGGCGTGGTTCGTACTGCAAACAGGCCGCTACACCGGTGCGATGGCGCTCGAGGCGTGGAGACGCCGATTCGGCGTGATGCCCGAAGCGCTGTACTCACGCTCTGGGGCGCACTGGGATCCGATGCCCGGGGTTGCCGACGTCATGATCAGCAGCGGACTATCCGGCGAGATCTCGACAATCACTGTCGGGGCGTTGATGGACCTGGGATATCCCATTCGTTGGAGCGGCGCGGGACCATATTGATCGCTCCGTATTTCACGTTCCGTCGAGCGTGCGCAGCCGGCGCCGCGATTGCTGCGTTAGGCACAGCCGGCCTGGCACAGCGTCCGCTCAACCTCGACTTCGAGCGCTCCAGCGTCGCAGCCGTCGAGCTGCCGTGGGGATGGAGCCATGGCTTCTCGCCATTCGGGCGTGCACCGGCGGCGACGTTCACGCTCGACAGCGTCGTCAGGCGATCGGGGAAGCGCAGCCTGCGCATCGTGCTCGGCGACAGCGGTGCGAGCGCACCGCAGACGATCATGCTGCAGATTCCGTCTTCCTTCGCCGCAGGCCGCACACTGAGCCTAACGGCTTGGCTGCGCTCCGCCCCGGGGAGCGGCCCGGCATTCGTCACGCTGGAGGCGTGGGCGCCCGGTGCCGTATCTGCCGCCGACACCGCCGAGGTGGCGAACGCGTCGAATTCTGAGTGGGTTCGCCGGGATCTGTCGATTGCAGTGAGCCAGGAGGCCCATTCCGTTGTCGTGACGGTGGGCCTAACGAAAGCGGGCAGCGCGTGGTTTGACGATCTCGCGCTATCCGTGGATGGCAGCGCGATCAGCGAATTGGCGACTGGAGCGGATGCGTCGCCATCGGAAGTGCGCTGGCTGGCGGCACATTCCACGCCGTTGCGTGACGTCAGGCCGCCTTCATCCAACGCTCCGGACGACGGCGATCTGGATCTCTTCTCGAAGATCGTCGGAGACGCTCGTGTCGTCGCGCTTGGCGAGTCCACACATGGCACGCGCGAGTTCTTTTTGGCCAAGCACCGCTTGCTCGAATATCTCGTGCGACGGCTTGGATTCAGCGTCTTCGCGATCGAAGCGAACCAGGTCGCCGTGCAAACAACGAATCGTTATGTGCTTGGCGGCCCCGGTACAGCGCGCGAAGCGATGCGCGTGATGTTCGCGGTGTGGAATACAGAGGAGATGGAAGCGCTCGTCGAATGGATGCGTGGCTACAACGCGTCGCATCCCGTCCGTCCGATTCGCTTTGTCGGTTACGACATGCAAGACCAGAGACGCCCAGCCGATACGCTGCGCGCCTTCCTCGAGCGAAGAGAGCCGAGCCTGGTCGCGACGCTCGACCAGCTGCTCGGCGAGTATCGGGCGCAACGTTCCTGGTCGACGCCGCAAGTCGCCGACACCACGCGATCGCGCTGGCGTGTGAACGCCGAGCGTCTGTGGCAGGACGTCGGAGCACGACGAACAACCTGGCTCGGTGACTCGCGGTCCGCGAGCGATAGCGTGAGCGTCGAGTGGGCCGTGCAATCAGCCAACCTGCTGCGTCAGGCCGCGTTAGGCAACGAGACCTTGAACGTCCCCGATCGCGACAGCCTGATGGCGGCCAATCTGGACTGGGCGTTGCACGTGCTCGCGCCAGGGGAGCGCGCGGTGGTGTGGGCGCACGACATTCACGTGAGCGCCGGCGGAGACGCCAAGCTCAGTTTTTACAGTGGCGCGACGATGGGCGCTCAACTCCGCCGCATCTTCGGCGACTCCTACCGCCGATTCAGCTTCCTCACATATGAGGGTTCGTACTCGGCGACGAGAGGTTTGACGGACTACACGATGATCGAGGCAGCGGCGCTGCCCGCTCCCGCGGGGAGTTTGGAGCGGGCACTGCATCGCGTCGCGCGCCCTGCGAACTCAGTGGGCCTCATCGTCGATTTGCGCTCGTCGCGCGGGAGCGCCGATGCGCGCTGGCTCGAGCGACCACAGCGGTTACGACACGTAGGCTACGCAGCGTACGACTTTGCCTTCGATCTCGAGGCAGTTTTTCCACTCGAGTTCGACGGTGTCGTGTTTGTCGACCGCTCGACGGCTTCGCGAATAATCCGCTAGAAGCTTGTCCTAGCTCCGGGCGTCACAAGCGCTTCCGTCGCGCGCCGACCTGAGCCGTCGCGGCAGTGCGATCACAATTGGGCTGATCGAGGCACGGCACGTGCAAAACGCGTTAGGCTGCGTGCTCTGATACCGACGTGAACGAATAGCCGCCAGCCGAATGCTTCCCGCGCGATCCACGACTCAGTCAAACTTTCGCTTCCGTTGGTGGGACTACCCGGCGTTCATCGCGCTGACGGCGCTCCACGTATGGGTACTGCTTGCGATCGTCTATCCATGGATCCGCGACACGGAGTGGACGCGATTACCAGTCGTTCTTGTTCTTCTGGTCGGCAGTTTTCTGCTCGAGCTCGGAATTTGGGAATCACGCTGGTTCGCGCTTCCTCTCATGCGTGTACCACGCGAGAAAGCGCCGCCAGAGGGTTTGCGCGTGGGCGTGGCTGTGACGTTCGTCCCGGGCAGCGAATCCATCGATATGCTGGAGAAGACAGTGCGCGCGATCGTGGCGATGCGGTATCCGCATGACACGTGGGTGCTGGACGAGGGTGATGAGCCGCGCGTTAGGCAGCTCTGTGAATCCGCCGGAGCGCGGCACTTCTCCAGGCTCAGCATGCCGCAGTATCACGCCGCCGAGGGGAAATTCAAGTCGCACACGAAGTACGGGAACTACAATTCGTGGCTCGAGGAGACGGGCTACGACTCGTACGACTTCGTCGTCGCCTTCGATAGCGATCACGTTCCCGAAGCGGACTACCTCGATCGCGTGCTCGGTTATTTCGACGACGAGCTCGTCGCGTACGTGCAGCCCGTGCAGGCATACTACAATCAGAAGGCGAGCTTCGTCGCTCAGGCCGCCGCCGAGGAAACGTATGCGTACTACTCCTCGGTTCAGATGACGACGCACGCCATCGGCTATCCCATCATCGTCGGTTGTCACAACACGCATCGCGTCGCGGCGCTCAAAGATATCGGTGGGTTCGCGGAGCACGAAGCCGATGACATGGTCATGACGCTGCTGTACCGCACGAGCGGCTGGCGCGGTGTGTACGTGCCGCAGATTCTTGCGCGCGGCCTAACGCCAGTCGACTGGAGCGGTTACCTCAAGCAACAACGTCGCTGGGCGCGCTCCGTCCTCGACTTCAAAATGCGCGTGTTTCCCAAGTACGCGAAGCAACTTCCGCTGCTCGAACGCATCCTCACGTACGCGCATGGTGTGTACTACCTGCGCGGCATCAGCACAGCGCTGCGGCTGGCGATGCTCGTGTTATTGCTCGCAGCTTCGTTTGTACCAGGGAGTAATGGAGGCGCTTTTCTGCGCGCCTCGCTCGCGCTATGGGCGAGCATCGCGTTGTGCGACCTCTATCGGCAGCGATTCTTCGTCGATCCAAAAACCGAAGTCGGCATTCACTGGCGTTCGGCGTTCGTCGCCTTTGTAAAATGGCCCTGCTTCGTGCTCGCGTTACGCGACGCGATCCGCCGTGACTATGGCGCGTATACAATCACGCCAAAGGCGCGTCAGTCCGCTCCCCCGCTCGGTTTCGCGGCGGTTCAGGCGGGCGTCGCTGTCATTGTCGGAGTGGCATGGCTGATCAACTTCGTGCGTGGCCCGTCAGCGTTCGTGCCGATCCATCTCGCGGCGGGCTTTGTTGTGGCCACTGCCCTGCTTGCCGGAATCACGGCGCTTTGGAAATTCCCGCCGGGTTACGACAGGCGCGCCCACGCGCCGCGGCGCCGCAGAGTTCCAATGGTTGTCATACGACCGAGCGCTGTGCAGCTGATTCCAAAGCTGACGGCGCGCGCCGTCCTGCGCCGCGCTAGGCGCAGCGAATTGCCGATCGGAAACGTCGGAATCGTGTCACGCTAGCGTAGCTCAGAGCGACGCGGCAATACGGCGCCGTGTTGCGAACACGTGAGCGCCGCGGCATGCGTCGCGAACTCGAGCGCCGCGAGCGCAGTGCCGCTGTCTCGAAACGCGACGCCGTCCTGAGTGAGCCGGTCGTTCTCGGCGAGCCAGGTCAGCAGCGCCGCCTGAAAAGCATCCCCAGCACCGACGCTGTCCGCGACGACGACCGACTTCGCGGGCGCCTCGACGTGGCCCGTGGACCACCAGGCGCTCGAGCCGCGCGCCCCGTGCGTGACAACGACAAGCTTCACGCCGCAGGACAGCGCGTGCTTCGCAAACGCCTCGGGCGCATCGCCAGGAGCCAGCACAGCGAGATCTTCGTCGCTCAGCTTGAGCACGTGCGTGCGTGGCAACATCCACGCCAGCTGGGAGCGCCAGCAGTCCGCGTTAGGCTCGACTGATAGCCTAACGTTTGGGTCCCACACGACCAGCGTGGAGTGCTGCAGCCGTTCCACCAGCGCGCGCAATGTCGCCGCAATCGGTTCTACGGCCATGGCGTAGGAGCCGACGTGAAGCGCGCGGATCCTGGAGGGCAAGAGATCAAACACGCGCCGCCCGAGCTGCCGGTCCGCACCCGCCGCGCCATGAAACGCGTACGACGGCGAGCCGTGTCCTGCGACGGCCACGATGCTCAAAGTCGTCGCTGCGTTTGTGCGCTGGACCGCGCGGACGTCGACGCCCTCTTCGATGAGCGCCGCGAGCAGCCGGTCTCCAAAAGGATCGCGCGAGATGCATCCCATGAACGCCACGGGCTGCCCCATCCGCGCCAGACCGAGTGCGACGTTGAACGGCGAACCGCCGACGCGCGCTTCGAGTGTGACGCCCGTTGGAGTAGTGGCCCCTGGGAACACATCCATGAGGGCCTCGCCGCAAACAAGAATCTCCGGCTCTTGCTTGAGCGGTGCGCTCGCTGCAATTCCCTTGGCGTCAACAGTCTCACTACTCAATCGATGCTCCTCCGAGTCGCACTCATCGTCGCGCTCTTTGTCGTCCCGTCACTCGCGTACGGGCAGCCAGTGATCGGCCTCATCACCAAAACCTCTACTAATCCCTTCTTCGTCAAAATGCGAGAAGGGGCCGAAGCCGCCGCAAAGTCAAACGGGGCGCGACTCATTTCTGGATCGGGGAAGAACGACGGCGACAATGTCGGCCAGGTGACCGCGCTGGAGAACATGATCGCTGCCGGCGCGAAAGTAATCCTCATCACGCCAAACGACTCCAAAGCAATCGTACCGTCCATCAGCAAGGCGCGGGCAAAGGGAATTCTCGTCATCGCGCTGGATAGCCCGACTGACCCTGTCGACGCCAGCGATGCCCTCTTTGCGACCGACAACTACCGCGCGGGAACGCTCATCGGCCGCTATGCGCGCGCCGCGTTAGGCGCGAAGCCCGCGCGCATCGCCACGATCGATCTCTTTCCCGGCCACCCCGTCGGCGCCCAGCGGCACAACGGCTTTCTCAAGGGCTTCGGCTTGCGAGCCCCGGAGGCGTCGGTGAACACACTCGGCACAGCGCCGGAAGTCGTCTGCATGGCCGACAGCTATGGTGACCAAACGCGCGGCCAGACCGCGATGGAGAATTGTCTCCAGAAGAACCCCGACATCAATGTTGTTTACACGATCAATGAACCGTCCGCCGCCGGCGCGTACAAAGCGCTCAAGGCCAAGGGGAAGGAAAAGTCCGTCGTCCTGGTTTCGGTCGACGGCGGCTGCCAGGGTGTGCGCGACGTCGCGAGCGGTGCCATCGCCGCAACCGCGCAGCAGTACCCGGTGAAGATGGCCGAGTTGGGTGTCGCGGCCGGACTGGCGTTCATCAAGACGGGAAAGAAGCCAAGCGGCTACACGGACACGGGCGTGAGTCTCATCGCCAAGACGAAGGTGAGCGGCGTCGAAAGCAAGGATGTCGCGACCGGACTCGAACTGTGCTTCGGCCGCAAGTAGATGGATTGACGCCGAAGCGCGTTAGGTGACGCGTGAGAGCCCGGCTGCTGGGGACTCTCGGACCACTGCTCGCCCTCATCGCCGCCTGTCTGTTCTTCGCGACGCGTAGCGACCGCTTTCTCACCGCCGACAACCTTTCGATCGTTCTCCAGCAGGTAATGGTCGTCGGCGTCATCGCGATCGGGCAGACGCTGGTGATTCTCACAGCGGGCGTGGACCTCTCCTGTGGCAGCGTGATGGCGCTCGGCGGGATCGTCATGACAAAGCTCGCCGTCGAGCACCAGTTGCCGGTTCCTCTGGCGATAGCGGCCGGCGTCGCGGCGACAACCTCGTTTGGCGCGATCAACGGTCTGCTCGTGACGCGACTGCGCTTGCCGCCCTTCATTGTCACGTTAGGCACGCTCAATATCGCGTTCGCCATCACGCAGCTGTATTCCAATGCGCAGACGATCACGGACGTGCCAGCCGGCCTAACGACACTCGGCAACGCTTTCCAGGTGGGAGGCAGCTCGGTCGTGTACGGCGCGTTATTGATGCTTGCGCTCTACGCAGTAGCAGCCTTCGCTCTGAGCCAGACGGCCGCGGGGCGTCACGTCTACGCGGTCGGCAATAACCCCGAGGGCGCGCGACTCACCGGCATCGCGACGCAACGCGTTCTCCTGGGCGTGTACATGCTGGCCGGCGTCTGCTATGGTTTGGCCGCGCTGCTCTCCGTGGCGCGAACCGGCGTGGGAGACCCTAACGCGGGCCAGGCCGAGAACCTCGAAGCCATCACCGCCGTTGTCGTCGGCGGCACGAGTCTCTTCGGCGGCCGCGGACTCGTGCTCAGCTCTCTCGTCGGAGCGCTTATCGTCGGCGTCTTCCGCAATGGCCTGACGCTCATGGGAGTGTCGTCGGTCTATCAGATGCTCGTCACGGGTGTTCTCGTGATTCTCGCCGTGGCCACTGATCAATTCTCGCGGCGTGTCGCCGAGCGAGGTGAGAAGTGACTGCTCGCATGGTGCTCGAGGCCAAGGGAATCGTCAAACATTTCGGGCACATAACGGCGCTCGACGGGACCGACTTCGAGCTGCGTGCGAGCGAGATCCTTGGCATCATCGGAGACAACGGCGCGGGTAAGTCGACGCTCATCAAGACGCTGTCCGGCGCCGTCGTCCCCGATCGCGGCGAGATATTTGTCGACGGCGAGCGGGTGCATTTTCGCGCGCCGAGTGACGCCCGCCGGGCCGGCATCGAGACGCTGTATCAGGAGCTGGCCGTCGCACCGGCGCTGAGCATCGTCGAAAATCTGTTTCTCGGACGCGAGCTGCGCCGATCCGGTTTCCTGGGGAACGTTCTGCGCATGCTGGATAGGCGTCGCATGCTCGCGGAGAGCACGGCGTACATGCAAGAGCTCGGGATCGGTGTGCGCTCGATGAAGCAGGCGGTGGAAACGCTCTCGGGCGGGCAACGGCAGGGTGTAGCCGTGGCGCGCAGCGCTGCCTTTGCACGTCACGTGGTGATCATGGACGAGCCGACTGCCGCGTTAGGCGTGAAGGAAGGAAACCTCGTGCTCGACCTCATCCGCCGCGTGCGTGATCGTGGGCTGTCCGTCGTTCTCATCTCGCACAACATGCCGCACGTCTTTGAAGTGGCGGATCGCATCCACGTGGCGCGATTGGGCCGCCGGGTGGCGCTGCTGGACCCGAAGCGGGTCAGCATGAGCGACGCGGTTGCCGTGATGACCGGTGCGCTCAATCCCGGGCAATTGCCCGCTTGACGAGCTGATAGCGCGGGTCCCAGTGTTTGACCCTTCGCCAGTTCCCGCATCATCCGCTCCTGGAGCACCCATGAAACGCAGAATTCCGCTCGAGCGCGCACTCACCGCGCTGGCCGCGCTCGTCCTTACACTAGTCGTCGCTCCCGAGAGGCTTGCCGGCCAGGGTCCGGCCGGGGCGGGCCCGAAAAAACCCGACCTGCCATTGACGGCGGCACGCAAGATCAGCTTCACGACGAGCAAAGCGTCGTGGATGTCGCTGGATGTGAGCCCGGACGGCCAGAGCATCGTCTTCGACTTGTTAGGCGATCTCTACACACTGCCGGTGACCGGCGGTAAAGCCACACGCCTGACGAGCGGCATGGGGTATGACGTGCAGCCGCGCTTCTCGCCCGATGGCAAGCGCATCGTGTTCGTGTCTGATCGATCGGGCGGCGAGAACATCTGGCTGATGTCGCTCGACAAGAAGGACACAACCCAGCTCACCAAGGGGATGTCCGAGCTGTACGTGTCGCCCGAGTGGACGCCCGACGGCCAGTATGTGATCGCCTCAAAAAGCACGAGCCTCTTCGGCGCGGCCAAGCTCTGGATGTACAACGTCGATGGCGGCACCGGTATCGCGCTGATCAGCGCACCGCCGCAGCTCAAGACGTTAGGCGCCGCCTTCGGACCCAACGGCCGCTACGTCTATTACGCTCAGCGGCAAGGCGACTGGAGTTATAACGCGATCTTCCCCCAGTACCAGCTCGGCGTCTACGATCGCGAGGCCGGCACGCAAACGGTCATTTCGGGCAGACATGGCTCCGCCTTCCGCCCTGCTCTCTCGCCCGACGGCAAATGGCTCGTGTATGGATCGCGCTTCGAAACGAAGACAGGCTTGCGCATCCGCGACCTCTCCACCAGCAGCGAGGACTGGCTCGCGTTCCCCATTCAGCGCGACGAGCAGGAATCGCGCTCGCCGATGGACGTGCTCCCAGGCTACGCATTCACGCCCGACTCCAAGGCGATCGTCATCTCCTACGGCGGCGAGATCTGGCGCGTGCCGCTCGACAAGTCGGCGCCCGTGCGCATTCCGTTCACGGCCGATGTCGAGCTGGACGCCGGTCCGCAAGTCAAGTTCGCTTACAAGGTCGACGATGCAGCGACGCTCACGGCCAAGCAGATCCGCGATGCCGTTCCCTCACCGGACGGCCGCATGCTCGCCTTTACCGCGTTAGGCAAGCTCTACGTGATGGATTGGCCCAGCGGAACGCCGCGACGCCTCACCAGTCTCACCGTCGGCGAATACGAGCCGACCTGGTCCCCTGACGGCAAGGCGGTAGCCTTTGTGACGTGGGACGATGCGTCGGGCGGTCAGATCTACAAAGCAGCGCTGGACGGCAAGACGAAACCAACGCAGCTCACCGCGGCGGCCGGACTGTATTCACAGCCGGTTTGGTCGGGCAACAACCGCATCGTCGCCGTGCGCTCCTCGGCTCGCGAGTGGCAGGAAGCCCCTGACTTCGCCTCCGGACTCGGCGCCAGTGCGGACTTCGTATGGATCTCGCCTAACGGGGGAGAGCTGCATACGATCGCCCCGAGCGCCAATCGCTTCGCGCCGCACTTCACCGCCGATACCAACCGCATCTTCGCTTACAGCGGACGCGACGGTCTCGTTTCGATGCGCTGGGACGGCACCGACATCAAATCGCACCTCAAGGTGACGGGTACGCTGCCGCCGGGAACGTTCATCGCGAGAAACGCAACGATACCGGGTACCGATCTGCTCGATCCGACGAAGTTCGGGAACCTTCCTACGCATCTCGAGCCGGGCGAGACGGAGCCTACGCCGACGCCGCCGCCGGCAGACGTGATTTACATGTCGCCCAAAGGCGATCGCGCGCTCGCCAAGGTCGGCCCCGACGTCTTCGTCATCAGCGTGCCGCAGGTGAGCGCGCAGGCGCCCACGGTCTCGGTAACCAATCCCGACGCGGCTGCCGTTCCAGTGCGCAAGCTCAATGAGCTGGCGGGCGAATTTCCGGCCTGGAATCCGGACGGCAAGCGCGTGCACTGGTCGTTAGGCAGTGCTCATTTCGTCTACGACCTCGATCGCGCCAAGGCGTTCGACGACTCCATGAAGGTCGTCAATAGAGCCAAGGCCGACAGCATCGCGAAAGCCGCCGCCGATACGACCAAACGTGCGGCGCCCGACACCGCAAAGAAAGCGGGAGCGGATACAGCCAAGAAGGAGACGCCGAAGTACAAGCCGTTCGAGCAGCGCATCGCGATCACAGCTCAGCGCGACCTGCCGCAGGGCGTCGCCGTGCTGCGCGGTGCGCGCGTGATCACGATGAAGGGGAACGAAGTCATCGAGAACGCTGACATCGTCGTACGCAACAACCGTATCGCCGCTGTTGGCCCCCACGGATCAGTCGAGGTCCCGCAAGAGGCGCAGATCATCGACATGAGCGGCAAGACAATCACGCCTGGCTTCGTCGACACGCACTACCACACACAATGGCTCATCCCGGATATCCACGTCTCGCAGGTGTGGCAGTACGTCGCGATGCTCGCCTATGGCGTCACCACAACGCGCGATCCGCAGACATCCACCACCGATGTACTCACGTACGGTGATCGCGTGGAGACGGGCGAAATGGTCGGCCCTCGCATTTACTCCACCGGCCCGGGCGTCCTTTGGTTCGAGCCGCCCAAGGACTACGAACACGCCAAGCGCATCCTCAAGCGTTATGCGTCGTACTTCGACACGAAGACGCTCAAGATGTACATGACCGGCAATCGGCAGCAGCGACAGTGGATCATCATGGCCGCGAAAGAAAACAACATCATGCCGACGACAGAGGGTGGGCTCGACTTCAAGCTCGATATGACACACGCGCTCGACGGCTATTCTGGAATCGAACACGCGCTGCCCATCACGCCGTTGTATGACGACGTCGCACAGATGATTGCCAGGGTCGGCGTGGTCAACACGCCCACGCTGATTGTCTCGTACGGTGGCCCGTTCGGCGAAGAGTATTTCTATAACCACGAAAACCCGTGGGAAGACGCGAAGCTGCGCCACTTCACACCGCACGATCATTTGTACGCCAAGACGAGCCGTCGCGGCGGAGGCATCAGCGCGGGCCCGGGAGGTTTCTTCCGCAAGGAGCAGTTCGTGCACCCGCTGCACGCCCAAGACGCAAAGGACATCGTCGCAGCAGGGGGCAAGGTGGGCGTCGGATCTCACGGTCAGATCCAGGGGATCGGCTATCACTGGGAGATGTGGTTGTTAGGCACAGGCGGCATGTCGAATCATGACGTGCTCAGAGCCGCAACGATCTTCGGCGCCGACGCCATTGGTATGGCGAGCGAGATCGGCACGCTCGAAGCCGGCAAGTTCGCGGACCTGGTCGTCATGTCGAAGAATCCGCTGGACGATCTGCGCAACACAAACACGATCACACACGTGATGAAGGGCGGGCGTTTATACAATGGCGATACGATGGACGAGGAGTGGCCGCGGCAGCGCAAGCTTCCCAGGTATCGTTGGCAGGTGAACGCTCCGGTTACGAATGCAGGGATTCGTTAGGCGGCGCGCGGTCGGCGTGGTCGGCGCCCTGTTGTTCCTGGCGCCGGCCGCCGACGCGCAGGAGCCGGTGCAGTGGGGCCGCGCCAGCGACCCGCTCATCTTTGCGACATTCTCGATCGCGGCGATCGACCCGCGCACAAAGGAAGTCGGCGTCGCCGTGACGACGCGCAATCCCTGCGTCGGCAATGCCGTGCCGTGGGTCCGCGCGGGCGTCGGGGCTGTCGCGACGCAGGCGAATAGCCGCACGCAATACGGTGACGAGCTCCTCACCGCGTTAGGCAAAGGCGAGGAGCCCGAGGCTGCGCTGCGGCGCCTACTCGCCGGAGACTCCGCGTCGCAGAGCCGCCAGGTCGGCGTCATCGGCGTCGACGGCCGAGGCGCGCAGCATACAGGTTCAGGCGCGCAACCCTGGGCAGGCCACCGTCGCGGCTCAACATACGTCACGCAGGGCAACATCCTCGTCGGCCCGCAGGTCCTCGAGGCTGTCGCGCGCACCTTCGAGGCCAGCGAAGGGTCGTCACGCCACCTCGGCGATCGGCTCATCGAAGCGATCGCTGCCGGTCACGCATTCGGCGGCGACGCGCGGCACGGCCGCATGCAGTCAGCGGCGATGATCGTGGCCGATCCGCGGCCTGGTCGCTCGCGGCGCAATGATGGGGTGACGAACAACATCAACGTCTGCGAGAATCCGGAACCCGTCGCCGAAATGCGTCGCATCTACGATACGATCAGCCAGACGTTAGGCTATCGCACCATGCAGGCGTTTGCCGGCAACGACGTCTGGCAGCTCAAGGTCATGCTGCACGCGCTGGGACGGTTCCACACCGGTGAGCCGGAGCTCAGGCGCGGCAGCGATGCGCTCGTATACACACCCGAGACCATCGCGGCCGTCGATGCCTACCGCACAGAACACAACTTGTCCACTGGCCGTGTCGGTGCGCCGAGTGGACTGGTCGATCAGGAGCTCGTTCGTATGCTGTGGGACGAGCTCGAGAAGGCGGGGAAGGCAGCCAAGGTCCGCGAGGCGCTACTCGAATCGACGGCGGTGCGACGTTAGGTGTCTGCTGCCGATAACTGTATTCTCAGCTGCTGATTTAAGCTCCGAGTCTGGGGGTTGAGATGTTGCTTGCATTGCGCTTCATCGCGCTGCGAACCGCCTGCGCATTGCCGTTCACCAGCATGATCGTCGGCGCGCAGAACACCAGCGCGCCTGATCGCACACCGATGCGACCAGTAGCGGAGCCGGCTGGTGCGCTGCCTTACGACCTCGCGTTCGACATCCGCGAATTCCTCTGGAGCAGCACGTACTCCGTATCGCGCGACGGTCGTCGCGTCGCTTACGCAGTGAGACAACCGCCGCGCGACGTCAATCTCTCGAGCCGCTTCATGCCTAACGGGACGCCGAGCTCGGTCGTCGGCGCCAAGGTGTACCTCAGCGACAGGCACGGCGGACAAACGGCGACCATCTGCCCCGGCGGAAGCTGCTGGGCGCCTGTCATCTCGCCGGACGGTGCGACGCTCGTCTTCTACTCCGACAAGGACGGACCGCCGCAGCTCTGGGCCTTCGACATCGGCGCGGCACGCCCGCGCCGTGTGAGTCCAACGCGCATCAAGGCGAAGCTGTGGACCGGCGATGAAGCACAGTGGTCGTCTGACAGCCGCACTGTGTTCGTGCCGACTGCACCCGACAGCGGACCAGGTGCTTGGCTTCCAACGCCGGATAGCGCACCGCGCAAGGCGACGGAGACAGGACCGACGGTTTCTGTGCTGCGCGCAGGAAGCGAACAGCCGAAGTCGACGGAATCGGCGGGCGCTGCAACGCCGAGGCAGGAGTTTTATCATCGCGAGAACAATGCGGCGGTGAGTGCGATCGATGTGCGCTCTGGTAGCGTGCGGCTGGTCGTCGCTGCAACTGCAGAGCCGCGTCCCTCGGTGCTTCGTCTCTCCGCGAGCGGGAAGTGGCTGAGCTACCTGTCAGTCTTCAAAGACCACGGCATAACGAATCAGACGAGCACGATCGATCTTGCTGTTGTGCCGGCATCCGGCGGAACGCCGCGCCTTGTCGTCGCCGACCTGCCACTGCTCAACGACTACCACGGCAAGAATTACAGCTGGCATCCGACGGATGATCAGATCGTCCACATCAAGGACGGCCAACTCTGGGTCGTTGCGATCTCGGCGGACGGTCCTGGCTCGCCGCGACGCCTCGGCGAGTCGTTAGGCGCGCTCGCACCGACGCACCATTGGTTCACGCGCGACGGTAAAGCCGTAGTCGTCGGCACCGATCCGCTGGACGAGAAGGGCTATGGCGACGTGCGCCCCCGTGGCCTCGCCGTCATCCCGCTCGACGGCAGCGCGCCCACGCGCATCGCTATCGACCCGCGCTGGAGCTTCGAGGACCTCATCAAGTCCGGGCAGCGCACCGTGTGGCAGCCGGATGGAGCTTCTGTCACGACGATCCTCACAGAAGTAGAGACGGGTGAGCGGGCCGCGGTTCGCTTCAGCACTCGCAACGGCGAAGCTCAAGTGTTGTGGAAGGGGCGCGCGCGGATCGCGAATCTGACCGGCGGCGGCGACACGACGGAGAGCGCCGTGTACGGATTGTATCAGGACGTACGCACGCCGCCTAACGTTTATCGCTTCCCCGGCAACTTCGCGAGCAAGGAGCGCATCTCCCACGCCGACGAGCGCCTCGACTCCGTCGCCGTCGGGAGTGCGGAAGTCTTCGAGACGACAATCCCAGGCTACAACGGGGCGCTCGCCAAGGCGCGCACGGCGGTATTGCTGCCCCCGGGTGCCAAACGCGGCGACAAGCTCCCGGCTGTCGTGCTGATGTATCCCGGCGGCGATCGCGCGCGCCAGTCCGAGATCTTCGGCGGAGGTGGCGACCTGACGATTCCGAATCTCCTCTTGACTAGCCGCGGCTATGCCGTCGTCCTCGCCAGTCTCCCGTTGGGCCCCAACCGCGAAGCCGGCAACCCGCTCCAGGAGATGATCGACGAGCTGTTGCCGCAGGTCTATCGCGCCGCCGAGCTTGGATATGTGGACGTGAATCGCCTCGCGATCGCGGGCCAATCATTTGGAGGCTATGGAACAGGCTCGATCATCAGCGGCACGAACCTCTTCCGCGCAGCCGTCGCGGTCAGCGGCATCTACGATCTCGCCGGCACTTACGGCTATCTCGACCAGAACGGCGGCTCGTTTTGGATCGGTTGGTCCGAAGGCGGTCAGGCGCGCATGGGAACGCATCCGTGGGCCAACGTGATGCGCTACCTGGAAAACTCACCCTACTATCGCGCCGACAGGATCCGCACGCCGCTGCTGCTCATTCATGGCGATAAGGATGAAGCCTACCACGACGCGCAAAAGCTCTTCAGCGCGCTGCGGCGTCTCGACAGGCCCGTACAGCTCGCGACGTACGGCGGCATGGGCCACGTGATCTATGAATGGACTCGGCCTAACGCGGTCGATGCCGCTCAACGCATCGTCGATTTCATCCGCACGCACCTGGGCCCCCCCAAGCCGGGGGCGATTATTCCTTAGGGGTAGGGGTAGGGGTAGGGGTAGGTAGAGCCTAACGAGCATACCCCTACCCCTACCCCTACTCCTGCCTCGTCGCTGCGGGAACGCCGCGTACGAACGCGATGTAGTCTGTCGGTGCCGGCGTGGCGCCGTCGCGCCGCATGCGCAGCGCGACCTGGCCCCTGTGATACGAGCCGTGCATCGCCACGTGCATGAGGATCTCGCCAATCGGCGTGCGGAACGCCTGGCCGATGCTGTTCTTGTACGCTACTTCCGTGGCCAGGTCGTTTGGCGTTAGGCGAGAGACGTATGCGCGGTACGCCCGGGCCACGTTATCAGCGGTTTCGGCCAACTGTCCGCGGGCGAGCTTTGGCCAAACGGCCAACGCGGATTGCCTTTGCTCCAGACGGCTCAGCCAAACCTCTTCGGCGCCAAGCACGTGCGCGAACAGCTCGATCGTGTCGTCCGCGACGTTGTCTTGTTTTTGAATCGCTTCGGCGACCAGCGCGTCTGCCCACGCCGCGTGCTCAATGAGACGGTGGATCTGTTCCAACAGCATCGCGTTGTCGAGCTACGTTATCCCGACGATCTCACGCGCCGCATTCGCTTCTCGCTCGCGGCTTCGACGAACTGCATAACGAGTGGATGCACCTCGATCGCGTCACCCGCTGGCTGTCCGTCCGGTCCCACGCCGACGCTGGCGCGCAAGGAGCGCCGCTCCGGTTGAAAGAGCGTCGCGACGTAGAACGGATGCGCAGAGTGCTCGAGCGCGCGGACTTCACCGCGATCATCGCGCGCCGCGCAGCGCAGACCGCGTGCTTCGAGGC
>DATBKN010000029.1:0-2855 GCA_036555845.1 Gemmatimonadaceae bacterium
GCAGCTGCGTATTGAAGCGCCGATTCGCCGTCGACTGAGACACGACGTCCGACATCGTCTGTACATCGTAGAGCGGCAGCAACGGATCGACGCTGTTCACAGCCTTGCGCATCGCCGGTGCGATCACCGCGTTAGGCTGGGCTGCTGCGACGATCGTCATCGAACGCTGAAACGCGTCCCATGCACCCTGCGGCAGCTGTGTAATCGGCATGTAGATCTCGGGCGGCAGCTCGTTCTCCTGTCCGAACGCACGAACGTCCCCAACGACACCCACGATCTCGCGCCACTCCGGCTTTGCCGGGTCCGTCCACCCATACACGCGTTTTCCAATCGGATTCTCGTCGCCGAAGATTGTGCGAACAAACGTCTCATTCACGACGACAACCCACGGCGCGCCCGCGAGCAGGTCTGCGTCGCGAAACATTCGCCCGCGCTTGAGCGGGATACCGAGCGCTTCGATGAACCCCGCTGTAACTGGCCTGAGATGCCCTACCTCGACACGGTCAGGATTCCTCGGCCGACCATCGACGGTGATTCCCATGTCGATGCTCGGACCCCACATCGGAACTCGCGTGCTCGCAGCTGCCGTTCTTACACCAGGGATTGCACGCACCTGATCGACGATTCGCATGAACGCCGTCTGCACGACGTCGGGACTCTGATAGCGATCCGGCGGGAGCGACACGCGCAGCATCGTCACGCCGGTGGGATCAAAGCCGAGTGGGACGCGCTGCAGCGTCTGTGCACTGCGCAAAAACAGACCCGCGCTCACTAGAAGCAAAAGCGCGACGGCAAACTCGGTCACGATCAAGATCGCACGGGCGCTGTCTCGTACAACGCCGCCGGATCCCCGGCCGCCTACCCGCAGCTCGCTCTGCAAGTCGACGCGCGTCGCGCGCAGCGCGGGCGCGAGACCGAACAACAGGCCGCAGACCACAGTCGCCCCGAGCGCGAACGTGAGCACCGTTAGGTCCAAGCCTGCTGCGCTGAGTCGCGGCACCCATGCCGGCCCGGTGCCGACAAGGAATCGAATCCCGAAGCGCGCAACGATGAGGCCGGCCAGACCACCGACGAATGCGAGGACGAAACTCTCGGTGAGCAGCTGACGCACGAGACGACCACGGCCGCCACCTAACGCGCCACGGATGGCGATCTCCTTGCGTCGCGCGGTAGCGCGTGCCAGAAGAAGGCTCGCGACGTTGGCGCAGCCGATGAGCAGCACAAAAGTGACGGCACTGAGCAGCAGCCACAGCTGTGTGCGATAGTCGCCGATCAACGCTTCGGTGAATGACTGCACCTGCACTCCGCGCTGCTTCATGTTCTCCGGCTCACGCCGGCGAATGTCCTCCGTGATACGCTCCAACTCGCGCTGCGCCTGGTTGATCGTAGCGCCCGGTTTCAGCTTCGCGAATACGGTCAGAAAGTGCGCGCCATAGTTCGTGCGCTGCTCAGGTTCGAACGTCAGTACTGTCCAGAGGCGTTCGTCGAACCGCGTTAGGGTGTACTCGGCCGGAGTGATGCCGATGACTGTGTGCTTCTCGCCGTTGAGCACGATCTCTTTCCCGACGATAGACGTATCTCCGGCAAATCGCGTCTGCCACAGTCCATAACTCAAGACAACCACTCGCGAGGCCTGCGTCTCGTCCGGGCGGAAGTAGCGGCCCGCGACGGGCGGCATGTACCCGGTCTGAAAGAAGCTCGGGGTCACGCGCGCCCCGGGTATCCGTTCCGGCTCACCGTCGGTGAGGTTGAAGGTGCGGCGCTGGTACGCCGAGGTGGCCGCAAAGGACTGAGATTGCTCGCTCCAATCGTAAAAGTGTCCGACGGATGCGTTGCCGAGCCCTTCGCCGAAACGCTCGTTGATTACGAGCATACGCTCGCTGTCGGCGTACGGCAGCGGTCGCAGCAACACCGAGTTCACCACGCTGAATATCGCCGTCGTGGCACCGATGCCTAACGCGAGCGTCAGCACGATCGCCGATGCGAACCCTGGGTTCCCGCGGATCAGGCGCAAGGCGTAGATCGCGTCCTGCTTGAGCACGGCGAACATCTCGGAGCGTCGCATACGAGTCTCCTTCTCCTGCGCCAGGTGCCGCATGGTGTTTCTGACTTGCATGATGTCGCCAAAACGCCTAACGGCTTCGATTCGTGCTTTCAGCGGATCCATTCCGCGCGCGACAAGGTCGTCGATCTGCTCCTGCAGGTGGAACTGCAGTTCGTCGTCCACGTCCGCCTTCGTATCCGCGCGCCAGAAGCGGAGATAGCGGCGCCAGCGAGGCTCTGTCGGCGCGGAGCTCATCATCCAGCTGCGTCGCGTGCTCCGCTCACGCTTCCGATGGCGCCTGATTCGCGCCGAGCACTCGCGCGACAGCCTGCGCGAAGTCGCCGTACAGTGAGACATTCGCCCGCAACGCGCGTCGCCCCGCAGGCGTGAGGCGGTAGTACTTCGCGCGCCGGTTCTTTTCCGAGAGACCCCACTCCGAGTCGATCCACCCTTTGCGCTCCAGGCGATACAGCGCCGGATATAGCGACCCCTCCTCGATGCGCAGCGCCTCCCCACCCTGCTGCTCGATCCAGCGTCCAATGCCGTAGCCGTGCATGCGACCCCAGCTCAGCGTCTTGAGGACCATGACTTCGAGAGTGCCGTGGAGGAGTTCGGTCTTCATCGAGAAGGTGAGTGCGGGTTTTTCAACTCTCTTAGACTATCTAATGGACCAGAAGGTGTGAACCTTCCCTTAGATAATCAAGGGGGAGAAGCCGGCCGTTGCTCGTGACTTGGCGCGAGAGCCAGAGAGGGAAAGGGGTATCTGCTCCGCCGTGCGATCGTTCACCTGTCCGATCGCCCAACTAGGTTC
>DATBKN010000030.1:0-15367 GCA_036555845.1 Gemmatimonadaceae bacterium
CGCACGAGCTTGGGGCGGTCGTTGTAGACGATATATGGCTCGGTCGGATGCCGCGATGCGTAGTCCTGATGAAATGGCTCGGCGATCTGAAAGTCCCCCAGGCGACGAACTTCCGTGACGATCGGCCGCGCAAAGCGACCCTGCCGAGTCAACTCGTCACGATACGCTTCACTGGCCTTCTGCTCTTCGTCGGATGCGTTGAAGACAACCGCTCTGTATTCCGGACCGGCGTCAGGTCCCTGGCGATCGCGCGATGTCGGATCGTGCGCAATTGTGAAGAACACTTCCAGCAGCTGACGGTGCGTGATCACCCTGGGATCGTATGTGATGCGCACGGCTTCGATCGGCACCGGCGAATGGTCCTCGTTAGGCGAACCGTAGCTGGCATACCCCGACGTCACCGAGTGTACGCCGCGGATGTGCTCGAAGACGGCTTCCACACCCCAGAAGCAGCCGCCCGCTAGAACGAGCACAGGGTCGTTCGATTGGCGCTGGTACGGGTGAATAGTGAAAGCGCTGACAGCCAGCAGGAGGGCCCAAGCAGTAGGCATGGCAAGAAACAAATAGCTTCGAGTGGAGAGTCGCGAGTGCCCAGTCGCGAGAATGATAAAGTGGACTCGCCGAGGGTCGGCGTGGATCGTTTCACTTGAAGATCAGGTGGGCAACGGCAGCCTCCAGGTTCCAGTAGATAATCGCCAGCGCTGTCAAATCGAACGCAGCGTGCGCAATCATCGGTATCCAGATCTGGCCGGTAAGAGCGAACGCGGTTCCCAGTGCAAGGCCAGTAACCGCGGCCTGCTGAACACCGACTACTCCCTGTAGTGAATAGTGCGCTCCGGCGAAGCACGCAGACGTAAACAGAACAGTGAAGACCTTAGCCGAGATGCTCGATCCAATGAGCTTATTCAGTCGTTCGAAGAGAAAGCCGCGAAAAACGGTCTCCTCGCCGAAGCCGGCCATCAGCATCGTCCAGATGGCGGCCGGCAGCACCCCTCGATTGCCGCGTAGAAAGCGAAATGCCTGGTTCGCCGGATCGGCGGCGAGCAACGGGAGTAGGACGGCTTTCAGCAGGATCTTGAGGAGGACACCAAACACGACGCCGATTACGACGGCAGCGATCCAGCTCTTCGGCTTCGAGTAGCCGATGTCGCGCCACGGTGAGCCTGACAGTCGCACCCATGCTAGAGCGAGCAGCGCGCCAACGGGAATTGCCCAAGAGTGAAAATGAGCGGTCCCCGAAAGGAGAATAACGACGACCGCGATGAGCCCGAGCGGACCGAATCCGCGGAGCTGCGTTGCGAACTCGTCCCCGGACCGATGTGATGCTGTGGGCGGACGTTTCGGCTCCATCGCTGACATGCAGTGTCCTTGCTCGGTCGTGACCCTCGCGGCATCGTACGTCGTGCACCGGTACTCTCTCGTTCGTGTCATGCTGCTCGCCTGCGCCTCGCCGCTATGCGCTGGCTGCTATTCGTACACGGTCGTGCAGCCTGGGGCTATCGGGCCAGGCGCCACCGTTCGGGCGAGGATCACACCAGCTGCGGGAGTGACCATCGCTCCGCTACTGGGGAGCACTCCGCGCACTCTCACCGGAAAAGTCATTTCAGATCTGCGCGACACGGTCATCGTGGAAGTGCCAGCCGTCACGCAGGCTGAGATTGGCAGCGCCGTGCAAACACTGCATCAGCGCGTGTCGCTGGCGAAGAGCGATGTGCTCGAATGGGAAGTCCGGCGCCTGGATCGGGGGCGGACTTACGCCCTGGCCGGTGGCGTGGCTTTGGTCATCGGCGGGGTGCTCTTCAATTCAATCAAGGGTGAACTGGGTCAGAATGGCCATCCCGGCGACGGCGGAACCGACGCTCGCGTCCCCGCCTTCCGCATCAGCCCTTGAATGCAACGGCGCCAGCGCGGAGTGAACCACGCTGGCGCCGTTACCTAACGAGGCCCGTTACTGAAGATTGGGATTCGTTTGTCGCTCGGAGCGAGAAATGGGAAAGCACAAGTCCTGCTGACTCAGGTGCGACGTCGCGCCGACGGACTCCAACGGATCCAACGCACCCGGTGTGTTCGCCGCTTTCCAGCGCCGCAAGTCACCCAAGCGGCGAGCCTCCAGCCACAGCTCGATACCTCGCTCGCGTTTGAGTAGCCGCCACGCGTCTGTGATATCGGTCGCTGTAACGGTTGACGTACCAGCATTCGTACGCACCAGATTGATCGCGGTCATGGCCCCGGCCATGTCGTTGTTGCGAAGAAGCGCTTCGGCCTCGATGAGGCGCATTTCCCGGCCGCTGGCCAGCCGAATGGGCGACTCCGACTTGGAGTGCTTCGCCTCCGGATAGAACGGCACGCGACCGCAACACTCGATGGCCGCGTCGCCCTGCAGGGTCGTCATGGTGATTGGTACACGTGGATCACTCGTCGCGTTCTTGTAGTCAAGGTACCATGTATTCCACTGCGTGTGCGCGCGATACGGCGTGTTGAAAGCCGCGTAGGCAATGCGGTTGCGCTGCGCGTCTTCGCCCAGGTTGAAGTACGCCATGTTGAAGACGAACGCGATCGGAACTGTCCCGGCATCGGCGACGGCTTCGCTCCATTTGTTCAAGAAGACCCGCACGCCGGCGCGACCCGCTCGCGCCGCTTGCGCCTGGCTGGCAATCGTTGCTGCCGTGCCACCCGTCACTGCGATCGCCTTCGTGAAGAGGCTCTCGGCACGCGTGAAGAATGTAGCGTTAGGCAGTGCACCACTGCCATCGATTACGCATTCGCACATGTTCTCGCCGAGCAGACGGTTGGCGTAGCCGGCATACACAAACGCCAGCTGCAGTTGGTTGTTGTACGACGTGATCGACGCGGCCGGTGAGCCGGCCGGCGGTGGTCCGGCCGCTTCCAAGCGGCGCAACGTCTCTTCGGCGAGCCAGCGCGCGCGCTGGGCTTGCTCCCAGTGGGTATCAAGATCGCCGTCGTCGGCGTTCAGTTCTCCTTTCTGCCAGCGCGTCGTTATCCCGAAGCTGCCGGTGGAACCTGCTGGATGGATTTCGCGCGCCACCGCGGCGCCGGTGTAGCTGATCCAATTCAGTCCGCTTGATAACGCGCGACCAGCGCCGTTCACCATCGCCGCGGCGGCAGTGCGCTCGTTCAGAAACGCGTCCTGGACAGGGCCAGGGTTGGTCACCTTCGTATCGCACGACAGCGCCCCGGCGAGCAGCGCAGCGGCGGCGCTGTATCCCCAAATATTCCGCATGATCGACCTCTCGTTAGGGGTTCGTTGATGGATTCGCATGGTCCGCTCAGAAGGTGACGCGGAGAGCCGCCGTGTAGACCGCGGGCGGCGGCACGTGCTCCAGAATGGAGCGCACGCGCGAATTGAACCCACCGTTGTTCCCCGTTTCGGGATCGAACGTCGGGAATTCGTCGTTCAACCATCTCCAGACATTGTGCCCACTGAGTGTCAAGCTCGCTGAGTTCGCACCGCGCAACAGGCGAGTGGGAACCGGGATGTTCAACGAGACCTCGCGCACCTTGAAGAAGTCCGTTGGATACACCCAGTAGTCCGCTCGCGACGACGACACCGTGCAACGCGCTTGATCCAGTGCCGTTGCCTCCGAGACTCGGTTGGTCTCCTGCAGCGTATAGAACTTGTAGCACCCCGGCCAACGCACCGAGCGTGTGACGGCATTGTACGCGGCGCCATCGTACATATAGCCGCCGCCGTTGTACTCGCCGCGAGCCACTAAGCCGATGTTGTACGGCAGTCGGAAGTTCGTGTGTACGCCATACGTGCGCGTCGGAAGGTTCGGACCGATCGTGCAATCGGCAATCGCCGAGCTGATTTTCGGTGCCGCCTTCTCGTCAGGATTCGTAACGCAGAAATCGGTCCTGATCACGGGGATCGGCTGGCCCACCATAATCCAACCGAAGTCGCCGATGGAGAAATCGGCCGCGCCGCCAAGGGATTTCACTTCGCTGCTATACGCGTGCACCGTGCCCCCAACGCTCCACCCGAAGTTGCGGCGCTCCAGAACGGTCAGTGTGGCTGTGGCTTCAATGCCATCGCTCTTCATGCTCCCCACATTCTCCAGCTGCGAATTCAGAAAGCCGAACGAGGGGATCTGCCGCACGCTGAAGAGCGCGTCAGAGATGTCACGCTTGTACCACGTAACCTCGCTCGTTAGGCGATCGTTGAGGAACGCCGCATCGAAACCCACTTCCAGCTCGGTCGTGCGTTCGGGTCCCAGATCGGCATTTCCCACGTTCAATGGGAAGAAGGCCGGCTGCCCACCCCATCCGACCGGGTCCCACGTACGAACAGCGTCGAACGCATTCGGTGCGCGTCCCGCTTGTCCGTACGCAACGCGGAACTTCATGGCCGAGTTCCAAGTGGGCCAGAAGCTCTCCTCCGACGCAACCCACGACACCTGCGCCTTGGGGTACCACTGCAGTCCGAAGTTTTCGCCGAACGCGCTGTTGCCGTCCACGCGACCACCGACGTTCACGAAATAGCGATTCTTCACATCCAGTAAGAACTGGCCGAAGAAGCCAGCATTCACCACGCGCTGGCGCTCCTCGAAGCCCAGCCTTGTGCCTCCGCTATTCACAGTCGGCTTGCCCGGTCCCGGGAAGTTCTCCCCGTAGGCTGACGTTTCGCGTTGCTCCGTGGCGACCCACTGTCCTCCCCACGAGAGCGTCCCTCGAAGTCCGCTGCCCATGGGCCGCACGTAGTTACCGGCGTAATCGGCCGTGAGATTCGTGTACGAGTTCCTTCGGCTCGAAATGATGCCGGTTGGTGCCAGGATGAACCCGAACGGGCGCAGATTGCGATTCTCGATCTGCGCAAGGTCGTAGCCCAGTGTGAACTTGTTCGTGAAATTCACCGACGGGCTCCAAGTCGCGGTGCCTCCCGTGATCAGGTGGTCGATGTCGCTGGTAATCTCCTGATTCAGCATCTGCGAGACGACCTGTGGTCGGTCGTCCGATGCGTAATTGCGGTCGCGCCGGAACGAATTGAGCGTCAGACCGTGCGCGTTATTACCGGCAGCGGTATTCGCAATCGCATCCTTGGAATACGACGTATTCCAGCTGAACAACAGATTGGTCACCGGCGAAAACGAGAAGTTTCCTCGGATCACCTTCTTCTGCTCTTTGTCGTTAGGCAGCACGCCTTCCTCGTCGGTCGTCGTGCCCGACACGTAGTACCGCAGCGCTTCGCCGCCGCCGCTCAGCGTGGCTGTGTATCGCTGCTGATAGCCGTTGCGCAGCCATGGATCAATGAACAGGTAGCTTGATGTTCCCCCGGCCCGTGAAACCCCGCGCGTCGGAAGGCCCGCAAAGCGATCCGGGAAGCTGTCGCGATACGCCTGCATCGTTCCCTGACAGGGATTGGCCTGCGCGCAGGCGAAGATCGTATCTCCCGGCGGTGCTTCGCTTGGGTCCGGTCCAAAGGGCAGCGACTGCGCCATGCCTTGCGTGACCTCTACTGTCCACTGCGGCGTCCCCACCGATCCCTTCTTCGTAAAAATCTGAATGACGCCGGCGGCCGCCTCTGTACCATACAGTGTCGACGCGGCGGCGCCCTTGATGATCTCAACCCGCTCGATGTCGTTAGGGTTGATGTCGTTCAGCGGGCTCGCGATGTCGTTGCCGCTCCGCAGATCTGAGCCGGTCGGTGGCACGTTTCGCTGATAGCCGTCGCTGCGAATGCGTACGCCGTCTACATAGATCAGCGGCTGATTACTCATCGCCACGCTAACGTTGCCTCGGAGTCTGATCATTGAACCGCTGCCAGCCATTGCAGAGCTCGGCATTACGGTTACGCCCGCGGCGCGACCCTGCAAAAGCGTGCTGACGTTTGCCGGCGGTTGCACGGTCGCCAAGTCGATCTGTGAAATGCTGTTCCCAACTTCGCGAGCGCGCGCTGCACCAGCGGTGCCCGTGACCACCAACGCGTCCAGGGAGATCGCCTGCTGCTTCATGGCGTAATCCACCGTCACAGTCTGCCCCGCAGCCACCGTCACGGTTTGCTCAGCTGGTCGGAACCCGATCATCTGAGCCCGCACGCGGTATTGCGCTGGTGGAACGTTGACGATGGTGTAGCGGCCGTTGGCTGCTGTTCTGGTGCCTATCGCAGAGCCGACCAGATAGACCTGGGCATTCTCGATCGGCGCGCCGGCCTCTGAGGCGACTCTCCCGCTGATCGTCCCGGTTTGCGCTCCGACGGGAGCGACCGCCAGGAAGGCCAGGGCAAATGCCGTGGGTGGAATGCGGTGGGCGAAGCGTCGAAACCAATCTCGGTGCATGGGCAGCTCCTATTTGTGAGAAAACCCGACCCACGGGCCCGCTAGATCGCACACGATACGGCTATGCGCGAAACCGTCAAGCGCGTTAATTAACTCGGACCTCTATAGTTGCTTGCTTTTGGCCGGCTGCCGCGTCGGTGACTACGGCCTTCACCGTATAGGTCCCCGGCTGCGAGTAGGCATGTCGGAAGGTGACCCGCGCTGTGCGCGCGCCCGCCGTACCGAATTGATCGAGGTTGCTGTCGCCGTAGTCGATTTCGACGCCAACGAGTACCCCGCCTTGCGCTGACACAACAAAGGTGAGTGTGTCGCCCATCGCCGCCGTCGTTCGATCCGCTTCGACACCGATGTCGAGGGGCTTGGGCTCCAGCGTCGCCGGCGCGCAGGCGGCGAGCCCAATCAGAATGGCTAGGCACGACAGGGAGTTCCGTGTCATCGCTCAAGCATCGGCTCCGGCGCGCTCGGGCGCCAGAGATTGTCGAGTCGGTACGTCCGGCGGAGACCATCTGTTGGAATAACCCAGCCGCGATGCACCTGTCACATACGAGCTTCGCTGCGTTAAGCCACGCCGTTTATCGGAGCGTAAGTGTCCCCAGCGATGTGACCTGACCCACTTGGACGCTGACGTTCCGAGTGAGGATGCGCCCGAGTGACGATGCGCTCGGTGGATCGACAGCCACCATGTAGACGCGCGGCGCCCAGCGGCTGCTCGGCGTTACGTAGGAGAGTCGAAACGCACCACTCGCATCTGTTTTTCCGGTGCCGAGCGTCGACATCGTGTTCTCGGCATCGGCGACGTTTCCCATGTACAAGCGGACGGACGCGTCGGCGATCGCTTCGCCGTTCGGCCCCTTCACGACGCCTGTGATAGACCCCGTTCGTGCACGATCGACGGCGCGCATCCACGGGGAGAAAATGAAACTGCTGTCGCTGCTCCCGGGATTGAGTTCGTACGCCGGGATAAAGCTTTGCCCAACGTCGAAGTCGATGACGATGACAGCGCCTGCGTCGGGAACGAGCATCTGCTCGTGCACGAAGGCATTGAGCGCTGGCCGCCCCGCGCTCGACTGCCATTGAATTCCGGGAGTCGATCGATTGGTGAGCACGCGTCCGTCTTTGAGCGTGATGCGTGACGAGTCGGTGTCGATGACCATGCGCAGCGATTTCATTGCGCCGGTCGAGAGCTGGGCGCTGCCCAACTCGGTTGTCGCACCGGCTTGCAGCGCGAGCACGTCGAACCGGCGATTGGGCTGGGCGAGCGTTACGAAGCTGCCTGCCGCGCTCGTATCAGCCGCGATCGAGCCCGATACGCTGACAATCCAAAGCTCGACTTTAGCGACTCGGCTGTACGGAAATGGGCCGTCGGTAAGGAGCACTTGCGTGGCCCCGTTCATGGCGAGCGGCTCGATGCCGTCGTTCACGCACGCGATCGGAGCGACGAGTAGGGCTGCGAGAACTGCCTTGAAACGAAGCGAACCCGCGACAATGTGACTGGCCGAATAGTGTTTGAGTGTCATCTGCTTCTAAGGAGACGCGGTGTGGGATTACACCCCGCGCGGGCGTCCGGGTTCGAGTGATTGTCGTACTTGTCGAGCACGGCAGCCAAACCCATTGGTACACACGTTAGTAACTGGTCAGGCGCGTGGAGATTTTCGCCTAACGAGGCTCTTGCAACGTCCGTACCTTCGCACGATCTATTTCAGCGAGAATGCGGCAAATCGCTCCAGCATGTGTGCTTCAGTGGGCGGCTTGAGGACATAGTTCTCGGCGAACTCGTTGGCCTCGGGATACTGCGTCGCTCGAATTCGCTCCGCAGCTTGCGCGAGATCGTACGACGTGTGCCGCAGCACAACGTCGGGGCCGAGCATGAGCCAATCGGCGCGCGGCTCGCCGAATGGCATCCCGACGCTTCCGGCATTTACGACGCGCACGCTGCCGACCATGCGATCGAACTGCATGTGCGTATGACCACACACGACGAGTTGAACGCCGAGCTCCTCGAACAGCGGCTTCAGGACTTCTTCTGGAGTGAGGCGCGTGAAGATCTCCACGTCGTTGCGCGGAGTACTGTGGCAAAACAAGATCATGCCTAACGGCTGGACATCAAGCCTGAGCGTCATCGGCCAGGCGGCGAGCAGCGGCCGATACTTCTGACCGAGCTGCTCTGCCGCCCAGA
Source organism: Gemmatimonadaceae bacterium (assembly GCA_036555845.1). Lineage (GTDB taxonomy): Bacteria > Gemmatimonadota > Gemmatimonadetes > Gemmatimonadales > Gemmatimonadaceae > DASYRX01. The sequence goes on from DATBKN010000030.1 coordinate 8,470, forward strand.
TGACGGGCCCGCGAAAGGCCTCGGGGACCGTCGTCATCTCCTTGCCCGACAGATGTGCCAGGGCTTCGCGGTCGCCATTGCCGTGGATGAACTGCACGGGAACCGCGAGCGCCAACAATGCCTCGAGGCATTCACGCGACATCGGACCCGGGAGAACGTCACCGCCAACGACGACACTATCCACCCGCTGCTGCCTAACGTCTGCGAGAACCGCCTCGAGCGCGGGCAGGTTGCCGTGAATATCGCAGAGAACGGCGACGCGCATGACTCAGAGCGCAGTCCGGTGCGAAAGGTCGGCGGAGAGCCTTCTCACGCACGGACGCCTGTCGCGGACAATGCGTGCTCCGGCGCATGGCGCCCGTGCTCGGATACGATCAAGCGCACGCCGCGCTGATACGTGAAATAGGACCAGGCCCACTGCAGCATCACGCTCAGGCGATTGCGAAAGCCGGCCAGGTAGAAGATGTGCACCGTCACCCACAACAACCACGCCAGCACACCCGATACCGTGAACGCACCGAAGTCCGCGACGGCGCGATGGCGCCCGATCGTGGCCAGATCTCCCTTGTTGCGATACTTGAAGGGCCGGCGTTTTTGCTGAGCGATCGTACGCAGGACGTTCGCCGCCGCATGCGTGCCCTCCTGAATCGCCGCGGGGCAGACCCATGGCACCTGTCTGCCGGGTTTGTCCGGCAGTGTCGCCATGTCACCGACGACGAATACGTTAGGCTGTTCCGGCACGCTGAGGTCCGGCGCGACGATCACGCGTCCGGCACGATCGAGCTGGCCGCCGAGCTGGGCTCCTAACGAGGCAGCCATGTTGCCGGCCGCCCAAAAGACCGACGCTGTCCGAATGGAGACGGGTGTCGCCCCCGCCTCGACGCTCTGGTAGCGCACACCCTCCGCGCTCAGCGCCGTGACCTTGCAGCCCAGGCGCACATCGACGCCGAGCATCTCGAGATCGCGTTTGGCGTGCGCCGACAATTCTTCCGGAAACGCGGGCAAGAGTCTTGGCCCGGCCTCGAGCAGGATCACGCGCGCCTTGCTGGGATCCGTCCGCCGGAAGTCGCTTGGCAGCGCCGTACGCGCGATCGTGATCATCATCCCGGCCAGCTCGACACCCGTCGGTCCGCCGCCGACGACGACCAATGTCTGCAGCGCCTCGCGCGTTGCCGCGTCATCGGCGCGCTCGGCGTCTTCGAACGCCATCAGGAATCGCTCGCGCACGGTGAGCGCATCATCCAGCGTTTTGAGGCCGGGCGCGTTAGTCTCCCACTCGTTATGCGCGAAGTACGAGTGTCGCGCGCCTGCCGCCACGATGAGATAGTCGAACTCTTCGGACGCCTTCCCGCCGTCGAGCTCGATGCGGCGCTGCGCGACATCGATGCGCGTGACCTCGGCGAGAACGACGCGAGTATTTCGCTGCGAGCGCAGCAGCCAGCGAATCGGTACCGAGATATCGCTGGGCGCCAATCCTCCGGTCGCTACCTGATACAACAGCGGCTGAAAGACGAAATGATTCGTGCGATCGATCATGACCACGTCCACCGCTGCGTACTTGAGACGTTTGGCTGCAGCGATGCCGGCGAATCCGCCGCCCACGATCACGACGCGCGGCCGTGAGGACATCACTGGACCGTCGTACGATTGGACGAGGCTTTGGCGCTCACGAGGTTGACGAGCAGTCGTGCCGCGCCGGGCACTCCGCTCGGGAGTTGCCGGAAGAGCGAGAGTGTGGTGTAGATGTAGAGTCCGCGACCCAGCGGCGCCATGAGCAGTGCTCCGCGATTAGCTGCCTCTTCCGGATCGTGCATCTCCAGTGGTGCTGTGTATCGCGAATCGAACGTGCGCGGCATGTAGAGCGAACGTTCCTGCACCCAGCCGCTAAAATCGTTCTGGGTTATGACGTTAGGCGTTCGCAAGAGAGACGTTGCCGGTGCCACGATACGTACCGACGCGTTCTCGTCCGTGACACGATCGGCCGGGCGTGCGAGCGTGATTGGATAGGGCATGATTCCAGCCTGTAGCATCTCGTATTGGCCGTATTGAACGACCACGGTCCCGCCGGCGCGCGCAAACGCGAGGACGACATCGCGCGAGGCGCGCAACTCCGGCGATGCGTCGTACGCGCGCGGCCCGACGACGAGCGTTGTGAAGCGCCGCAGGTTCGCCGTGCGCAGTTGAGCTGGTTCGATCACCGTGACGGGAACGCCTAACTGTTCCAGCGCCGCCGCGCCGTGATCCGCCACGCCGGGGACGTACGCAACGGCGACGTTCGCCGGCACGTTCACGTCCACCGCGGAGATCAGCGTCTTCGGTTCGATGTACATCCGACGCGGACGAATGTGATCGTAGTCGACGAGGACATAGCCGGTCTGAAACGCCATGTCGGCGACGCTGGCGATCGCCGTCAGCTCATGCATGCCGGGGTGTAAGCGGCCCTTGACTCGGAAGGCGATTGTCTCAGTGCTGCCTGCGCCCGCGAGCTGTGCCTGTCGCACCGTCGAATCCGCGGTGAGCCCGCGCGGCGGCACCAGCGTCGCACGCACGGATTGCGACGTGCCTAACGCGGAGCTGAGGGTAACGAGCACACTACGGTCGACTGGCGTATTCGCGCGCATGTATTCGATCGTGCGGCCGAGCCGAACCGCTACGGCAGGAGCGATAGCAAGCGGGCGGTTGACCTCTCCCTTGACCTGATCGCCGTAACGATAGACGACTGGCGTGCGCACACGAACGCGCACGCCGTAGAGCTCGAACGTCTGCACCAGCGTTGCGGCGATGTCGCGCGATGCTTCCGGGCCTGTGACACCGCGCGGCTCGTACATTGCTGCGCGGCGTCCACCGGCCATCCACCACGGGACCGTCACGTACGGAATCACCAGATCGATCGTATCGGCCGCCGCGCTGTCTGGAGCGAGCGGCGCTCCGCGCGGAACACCGGCCGGCTGACGCTGCAGGCCACCCCAGTCCCAGCTGCGCTCGATGACACGCAGGGTGTCGCGCCCGCGATTGTATGTCGTGACCGAAACGGGGACGCGTTCGTTCGTCGCAAACAGCTCGCGCGGGACTGTCGCCTCGATCGCAATACCGGCGGCGAGTTGAATCGCGCGGCTGGTGCGATCGCGCGCGACGTCAACTGCCCTAACGAGATCGAGCTGCGACGCCGACATCTTCGCTTCACCGCCGATGTTGACAGCGCCGAGTCCGGCGTCGCGCACTCTGTCCAGGGTGCGCGAAACGGCGCTGAGCGCCGTCAGCGAGCGGCTCGGAGAAAAGAGATCAGCGCTGCCGCGAGCGACTTGCAGCTGCGCGCCTAACGTATCCAGCAGTGCCGCTTGCTCCGGGCGCGGCATCAGCGCCCGGAAACGCGACCACGTCGTATCGACGCCATCGAACAGCGTTCGTTCAGGCGCGCCATTGCCATTTGCGGCCGTGCCGACGCGCGTGTGTTCCAATCGCACGCCATCCCAGCGCGCTCCGCGTCGCGGCAGGGATCCGAAAGCCTGCGATTTGTGCTGCGAGCGGCTTTCCGCGGCAGTCTCGGCGTACGACTTTCCGAGGATCGGAGAAAACTCGCCGACATTGACGCGCAACACCGTGCTGCCGGTATCCGCGGCGAAGAACGCGCCGCGGTAGAACTTGAGCGGCGTCCACGGTGAGAGACCTAACGTGACGTCGCGCGGGACCTTGAGTGTGTCGCCCGCCGCGTCATATGCCTCGCGCGCGAGGATGCCGGCCACCTGGTGATGACCGTGGCCGTCGCGCGGCGTGCCGCTGAACACGCTCACGATGACATGCGGTCGGAACGCGCGAACGACGGCAACTACCTGTCGTAACATGTCGTCATGCGGCCAGCGCGAGAACGTTTCTTCCGCCGTCTTGGAAAAGCCGAAGTCGAAGGCACGCGTGAAATACTGCTGTGCCCCGTCGATGCGCCGCGCCGCGAGCAGCTCCTCGGTGCGGAGGATGCCTAACGCATCACCCAGCTCGCTGCCGATGATGTTCTGCCCTCCTTCGCCGCGCGTCAGCGACAGATACGCCGTTTCCACGCCGCGGCCGCGAGAGAGCCAGGCGAGCAGCTGCGAGTCTTCATCATCCGGATGCGCGCCGATCATGAGCACACGGGCGGAAACACCGAGCTGCTGAATGAGGACGCCTAACGCTTCAGCGCCGTACTGGCCCTGCGGACCCAATTGACCCTGCGCCGCCGCGAGACTTGGCAGCAGCGCGAGCGCCAGGAACGCCGCGACGCGACGCATGCGGCCTTACGAGCGGACCGCTGCCTTGGGTGCGGCCAGCGCGTCGGCCACGATGCGCGCCTGCTCCACCTGATGCGAATTCGCGAAGCCTTCGGCGGGACTGGCACGCTCGGGACGGCCCACGTAGCGGATCGGGATCGCATTACCGACGGAGGCACGCAGCCTTGGGGCCGCGTACGTCCACGCGCCCATGTTCTTCGGTTCCTCCTGCGCCCACACGATCTCCGCCAGGTTGTGATATCTGTCGATGGCCGACGAGACGCCTTCATGCGGCCAGGGGTACAGCTCTTCGACCCTAACGAGCGCCACGTGGCTCGGCCGATCGGCCGCAGCCAGATCGTAGTAGATCTTTCCAGTGCAGAGCACGAGACGCGTAATCTCCTCGCGCCGTTGAATCGCGGGATCGTCGATGACGGGCTGGAAGCTGCCGCTGGCCAGGTCATCCAGGCGCGCGGCCGCCTCGGCCAGTCGCAGCATCGACTTGGGCTGCATCAGCACCAGCGGCCGCTTGTTAGGCAGCTTGGACTGGCGCCTCAGGACGTGGAAGTACTGCGCAGCCGTCGTTGGATAGGCCACGCGCAGATTCCCTTCGGCGCAGAGCTGCAGGAAGCGCTCGAGCCGCGCGCTGGAATGCTCCGGTCCCTGCCCTTCGTAACCGTGCGGCAGGAGAAGGACGACAGAGGAATCCTGGCCCCACTTCGCGCGATCCGCGGCGATGAACTGATCGATAATGGGTTGCGCGGTGTTGGCGAAGTCGCCGAACTGCGCTTCCCATAACACGAGCGCCTTGGCGTCGGCGGTACTATAGCCGTACTCGAACCCGAGCACAGACATCTCCGACAGCGGCGAGTTATACACCTCGAACGTACCCAACGCGTTAGGCAGGTGCTGCAACGGAATGTACTTGTCGCCGGTCTCCGTGTCATGCAGCACTGCGTGGCGATGCGAGAAGGTGCCGCGCTCTGCATCCTGACCCGACATCCGCACGTGCACGCCGTCGGCGACGATGCTCGCGAGCGCGAGCGCTTCGGCATGGCCCCAGTCGATCGCAGCAGCGCCTAACGCATCACGGCGGCGTTCCAGCTGCTTGGCCAGACGCGGATGCACGTGAAATGTCGCTGGCCATGACAAGAGACGCTCATTGAGTGCGACGAGCTGTTCGGCGCGCACTGTCGTATCCGCCGAGCGCACGAACGCTCCATACTCTCCAGTCACCGGTTCGACATCGGGCTCGCTCTTGCGGTCCGGATCGTCGTGGATCGATGCCAAGCGCTCACCCACCGAGCGTTCGATCGCGTTGACTTCGTCCTGGGTGACGAGTCCCTCGCGCACGAGCCGCTCGGCCCAGATCTGCCGCACGGTCGGATGCTTGCGGATCGCCGCGTACAGCGCCGGCTGTGTGAACGTTGGCTCGTCCCCCTCGTTATGCCCGTAGCGGCGATAGCCGACCAGGTCGATCAGGAAGTCCTTGCCGAACTTGGCGCGATAGGCAGCGCCCAAACGCATCGCTGAAATGCACGCTTCAGGATCGTCCGCATTCACGTGCACGATCGGGACTTCGAAGCCTTTCGCGAGATCGCTGGCGTAGAATGTCGAGCGCCCTTCGCTCGGATCCGTCGTAAAGCCCACCTGATTGTTGACGATGATGTGAATGGCGCCGCCGACCCGGTAGCCGTTCAAGCGCGAGAGGTTGAACGTCTCCGCCACCACGCCCTCGCCCGGGAACGCTGCGTCGCCGTGCACGAGCACCGGGACCACCGCCGCTTCATCGCGCGTCGCGCCTAACGCGAGCAGCCGCTGTCTCGCGCGCGCCACGCCGAGCAGCACCGGGTTCACGATCTCGAGGTGGCTCGGATTCGGGAGCACCTGTATGAAGAGCCTCGTGCCGGCGACGTCCTTCTCCGTCTCGAAGCCGAGGTGATACTTCACGTCTCCCGTTTCGCTGTCAGCGACATCGGCGTGACGCCCATCGAACTCATCGAAGATGCGAGCGAACGGCTTCCCCAGGACATGCGCCAGCACGTTGATGCGGCCGCGGTGCGCCATGCCGATGACGATTTGGCGCGCGCTGCGCTTGGAAGCTTCCTCGAAAAGGCAATCCAGCACCGGAACCAGCGTGTCGTTCCCTTCAATCGAGAAACGCTTCACGTTCACGTACGCGCGCGCGATGTAGCGCTCCAGGCCATCCACCTCGCTCAAGCGCTGCAGCATCGCGGTCTTCTCTTCCTTCGTCAGGTAGCGCGGAACTTCTTCGTGTTCGATGACCTGGCGGAACCAGAAGCGCTCGGCTTCTTCTTCCAGGTGCATGAACTCGTAGCCGATCGTTCCCGAATAGATCTGACGCAAGCGGTCGGCGACGTCGGCCGCGGAACCGAGATCGAAGCCTAACGCGATCGCAGGAACGTGCGTCAAATCCTCGGCGGCGATGCCATAGAACTCGGGGGTCAGCTCGGCGGCTCCCGGCGGTTTAGCGCCTAACGGATCGAGCTGCGCGGCCAGATGGCCGTAATGCCGGATGCCATCGATCAACGCAGCCGCTCCGGCCACCTTCCGCAAATAGGCCGGCTCGGCGGAGACCGTCGTCTCCCCGCCGCCCTGGCGTGGCGCCATCCCCGCGCCGAGCGCCTGTGCCAGAC
>DATBKN010000031.1:0-4970 GCA_036555845.1 Gemmatimonadaceae bacterium
GATCTGCCGCAGACGCGCGCGCGGGCCGCAGGCGCAGGTACAGAACGAGCCCCGTCGGCGTACGTGAGCCGTAGACCGGCTCCAAATCCGAGGGAAAGATGTTGAGCGTGCCACGCACGCCCAGGCCGACGGTGAGCCCGCTTGGGCGCGCAATTTCGCGAATGTAGCCTAACGAGAAGCTCGCGACATCGAAGATCCATTCCGGCGGGAAACCGCCGCCGTCAGTTGAGAGCACCTCGTCCGCCGTTTTTTCAACGCGCTCGGCGCGGGCGAATATCGTATGGCGGCCGTCCAGGATCAGTTCACTCTCGAGCAAGATCGCCTGGGTCGCAGCGTGGCCAGTGTTCAGCCCCCACACGATCGCCGTGGCCCACTGCGCGTCGCGACCGAGCCGCCGTCCGTGCAGCATTGAAGCTGTCGTACGGCGCATCGACACGTCGGGCGCCAGCGCGTCATGACTCTTCAGGAAGCCGTGGCCGAGTGTGAGACTCCACTGTGAGTCCGGATTCACGGTCAATCGGCCGGAGTACGAGTCCAGCCGGATGCGATCGAAATCCCAGCGATCTTCGTTAGGCTCGCGGCTGTTGAAGTACGAGCCTTCCAGCTTCCAGCGCCGTGTGAAGATGCCGGCAGTGACCACGCCGTAGCTGATGTGCGTTGCGTCCTGCCAGTGATGCCCCAACGGCGCGATGGGATCGTCCATCGCCGAGGGCCGGTGCATGAAGGCGACGGGACCGAGCGCGGGCTCGCCCGATGGTGCCGCGTACAGCGTCAGACCGACGCTCGACGTGATGGGCCGCTCATACAGCACGCCGAGCTCTTTGAAGAGGTCGTGCGGGTGCTGGCGATCGCGCAATGGCTCGCCCTTGTACGTCTCGCCGGTTTGCCCCAGAAGCGGATATCCGCGACTCGTTATGGTGGCTGGGTCCAGACTCAGCATCGTGCGCAGCTGGATCTGACCGCCACCTAACGCGCGGCTCGCCATGAGCATTCCCCAGTTGATCACGCCCCACTGGTCGTCGCCGCGTGGACCGCTCTGGTGATCGTACTCGCCAAAAACGAAGCCATGCAGCATGACGCTCCACTTGCCGAGCGTGACGTGTCTGGAAGGGAGCGATACGGCGTCGGGAATCCACGTCGTCCCCGAGCCCATGCGATCCATTGGAATGCCGAGCACACCAGCCATGACCATCGGCTGAGGGGCGGTGTGCTGATGCTCACGAGACGCAGAATCGCGCGCAGGCTGCTGGCCACTGAGCGCAATCGGAGTCATTGCGACCATGAGCGCGCCAAGCAACCGCTGGGCGCGGTTTATCGAGTGTAAGGTCATCGGTTCCAGAGTGAGAGCTGCCCCGTGTGACGGACTGTGGGCACGGCGCACCTAACGAGCAATCGTCAGTGAGCTGGCTCTACGCTCTTGGAGGAGGAGGGTCCGGTGCCGCGACTCGCGACTCCGGGGGGAGCACCGCACCAAGCGGCGCCGTTAGGTGGACGCCCAAAACATCCGCCGTCGGCGTGAGCGGTACGAGCGCGACGGTCGCTCCGCATGACGCCAGCGCCAGGCAGCACTGAAAGCTCACCGGCGCCGGGGAATGCTGACCGTGAGAGCTCCCCTCGTTCGCGTGCTGTCCGGCCGCGTGGTTGAAGTTCCGCCCGGCAGCGCCGTGGTCGCTCGCGCGCGTGGCGCACTCTGCCACAGCCTGTCTGAACAACAGGTGGCTCGTGAGCGCGATGAGCAGAGTCGCGACGGCAGATCGTGCGGACATGCAGGCAAACTAGTTGCGCAACTCGGGGTTACCAACAATCAGCATGGCTGAAGGGTCGCACGCTGTTGTGAGCGGCGGCGCTGCCCGTCGAATTGCAGCCCATCCGGCGAGATGAGGACGAGGGCAATTGAGCGCAGTGTGGTGTATGAAGTAACGTTCTCCAACACTTCAGCCAAATCATGTCGTCCAAGTCCTATCGCATCAGACACCTCGCTCTTGCAGCCATAGCCCCGGTGCTCATGACAGTCGCGGGGAGCCGCGCGCACGCCGGCGGTCGTCACCTGGCGCTCGTGAAATCGGACCCCGCGAACGCGGCAAAGCTCGTGCAGTCGCCCAAGGCGATCGAGCTGTGGTTCACGCAGAAACCGAATCTCAAGCTCACGCGGATCCTGCTCACCAACTCGAAGCGCGACACGCTCAAGCTGCAGAATGCCGTCCTCGCCGATACGTCGGGGAAGCACGTCAGCTTCGCGGTGCCCGCCGCTCTGGCAATGGGAAAGTATGACGCGAGCTGGCGCACGGTGTCGCGCGACGGCCACGCTGTGGCCGGGAAGTTCTCCTTCTCGATCGACAGCACTGCGGTGAAGACGGCAGCCGCCTCTCCGACCCGCAAGCCGCGTTAGGCAGTCCCGCAAGCCGAGTGCAAAGCCGGTCCTCACACGGGGCCGGCTTTGTCAATTCATGCGGTGGATTGTGACGAATCGCCTCACCGGCGAGGTCTACCCTGGGAGAAGCCGCAACAGGGAGCGTCATCATGCCGCGCTGGGTCACGTCTATACGCCCGTTGTTTGTCTTTCTGACCTGTGCGGCGGCGCCTAACGTCGTGTCTGCGCAAGTCATTGCGCCGCGCACAGTTCCAGTACTCATCGGGCAGCAATTCGACATCCTGCCTTCGGACCGCGCGGGGATGGCCGGCGTTACGATCGCGCTGGACGACACGTTGATCGACCCGTTCGTGAATCCAGCCAAGGCGTCGCGCGTGCGCAATGCCTTCTTCTCCATCGCGCCCTTTTTCTACAATTCGTCGAACACCGACGGCGGCGGGCGCACGTTCCCGGTGAGTGGCGTCGGACGCTTCGGCCAAAGCTCGTGGAGCGGCGCCGGACTCTTCGCGCTGCAACAGCTCGATCGCCGAGCGATCGGATTCGACCAACCGCTGAGCGAACGCAGCGCGGCGAATCAGTACGTCATGGGTATCATTTCCCGTCGCGTCGGCGACTTCTCGTTAGGTGCATCGGCGTATTTCGCCGATCTGGGCGCCGAAGAGGGGATCGATCTCCTGTACTCGGGGAGCGATCGCATTCAGCAAGCCGGGCGCGCGGCCGACGTGCGCATCGGCATGACACGGGACTGGGGCGGGCATCGTTCATTCGAGGCGCTCATCGTGCGCAGTCAGTTCGACATGACGCACGACGTGCACTATCCCGCGATTACGCGATGGCTTCCCCCGAATGGCCAGCAGCAGATCGTCACTCCCGAGCGTCAGGAGCACAATCGCGATCATACGCTGACGTGGGGCGCGCACAGCGAGTACTCGCAGGCGATCGGTACCGAAGGCTGGCGCGCCGGCTGGCTCGCGACGGCGAATCGTCTCTCGCATCCCAAGATTCCCGACTATCGCATCCGCGAAGTGATCACTGTGCCGCGCGATCCGGGACACACGTCGGCATTCAACGTCGGCTTCGGGCTGGCGAAGCTCACGCGCTACACGAGCTTCGGGATAGACGTCATTCTGGAGCCGATTTTCAGCACGACCTGGGCCGAAGCGTTAGGCGATACGCTCACGAGCAGTGGAGCGACGCTCAAGCGCGGAGCGCACTCCGTGGATAATCGCACCCGCTTCTCCAATGCGCTGCTGCGCTTCGGCTTGGGACATGAAACGCCGATCGGGAAAGACTCGAGCGAACACTTCGGTTTTCAGGTCGGCCTCGGCGTACAATCCATCAGCTATCGACTCCGGCAGGCCGATCGCATCGCTGAAACGTCGCGTACACAGAATGAGCACTGGATGGAGTGGTCGCCGACGTTTGGCCTCAAGTATCGCGGCCGAGGCTTCGATGCCGGGTACACGTTCACCCTAACGTGTGGCGCTGGGGGGCAGTGCATGCCGAGCTGCTTCATCGTCTGCGGCGGTGACGATGTGTCAGTCGAGGCGCCTACCCCCGGCGGCGGCGGCGTCATCGCGTCGCCGACAGAGGCGCTGCGCTTCGAGGGAGGGCGGGTGTCGACCCACCGATTCACTGTGACTATGAGAATCAGATGAGTCTGCGGCCGAGAATGGTGAGTCTACGGCAGCTGCTGTAAGCTGACAGCCGTCGGCGACAGCTGACAGCCCACAGCAGCGCCGAGCGTCAGGAGCTGTTTCCGTCGCTACGCCGCAGGGCGTAACTTTGCGGACCACTCACGCCAGCTCCTGATCCGTATGCGCGTTCATTCTCGTTTCGTAGGCTCTCTCGTCCTCCTCGCTTCGCCGCTCGCTGCTCAGCAGCCGCGCCAGCTCAGCGCCGACGATTACGCACGCGCCGAGCGCTATCTCGGCACTAACACAGCGCCTCTCGTCAGCGGCACGAATGTGCGGCCGACATGGCTGACGGACGGGCGCTTTTGGTACCGCAGCACGGTGCCTAACGGTACGTCATTCGTCCTCGTCGATCCGGTGCGCGCTACACGCGTCTCCGCTTTCGATCAGACTCGGCTCGCGGCCGCGCTGGCGACGGCGTCGGGCACCAAGGTCGACGGCAATCAGCTTCCCATTCAGGCGCTGGAGCTTTCCAGGGACAACCGAAAGCTCAATGTCAGCGTTCAAGGGCGCCGCTGGAGCTGCGACCTGAAGCGCTATGTGTGCACCGCGGACACGACGGCTGCTGCTCCTCGTGGAGCGCCGCCGCCGAATTCGAGCGTCTCGCCCGATGGCAAATGGGCTGTCTACATCAAGGATTACAATCTCTGGGGCAAGGACCTAACGAGCAACCAGGAGACGCAGCTCACGACCGACGGCATCAAGGACTTCGGCTACGCGACGAACAACGCCGGCTGGGTGCACAGCGACCGTCCCGTCGTCACATGGTCGGCCGACTCGCGACAGATCGCCACGTTCCAGCATGACGGACGCGGGGTCCGCGACATGCATCTCGTCGCGACGAACGTTGGCCCACCGCGGATCGAGACATGGAAGTATCCGATGCCCGGTGACAGCGTGATTTT
>DATBKN010000032.1:0-8986 GCA_036555845.1 Gemmatimonadaceae bacterium
AACTGTGACGCTCATCCCAGCAGCGGCGAGTGTAAAAATTGGTGACAGTCTGCAGCTCGCGACGATCCTGGAGGACGCGATCCGCAACGTTGCGACGGATCGCCCGGTCACGTGGACGTCGAGCGCGCCGTCTGTGGCGACTGTTTCGGCGAGCGGGCGCGTGACAGGTGTTGGCTCGGGCTCCGCTGTCATCGAAGCGATGAGCGAGGAGAAGCGCGGACGCGCGAACGTCACGGTTTTCGATCCCGCTGATGCGATCACGGTGACTTTCGCTTCGCCGGATACCAACGACGTTGTCAGCGACACGCTGTCGATCTTCGCGCGTGCTACGGGTCGCAATGAGATCGTTCGCGCGCACGCGGCCGTCCAGGAAAAGGATACTGATCTGTATGAAGTGCGCCTCGGCTTCTTCGGCAACCAGCAGGCGTGGAGAGGCACGCTCGACATGCGTGCGTTCCGCTACGGGCTCTATCAGCTTGTCGTGACCGCGTGGGACAGCAAAGGGAACATGGGGATCGGCACTGTCTTGTTTAAGCGTGGCGCGCGCACGGGGGCAGGCGGGACAACGATCCCGCCCAAGATCAAGTAAGCGCGCCGCCCCTCGCGCCGTTAGGCAGGCTCAGCGCGCGACGCCCTTCAGTATGCGATCCACCACGCGCCCACGCGGCAAGGCAGGGCGACCTGGAAGTATGTTCCATCCATTGAAGACGATGACGAGATCGAGTTCCGGCACGGCCATCGGACTCTGACCGCCGAAGCCCGAGCCGGACCAGATGAACTTGGTCGTATCCAGCGGGTTCTGATACAGCCACCACTTGAGCCCATAACTCGGCGCGTTAGGCGCCGTTGCAACGCGAATAGCGGGCGTCACCGACTGCTTCACCCAATCCGGCGAGAGGACCTGCTTCCCGTTCCAGGATCCGTTCTTGAGGAAGAGATACCAGATGCGGGCGAGGTCGCGCGCTTCGAGGTAAAGCCCGCCCTCCGTGTCGATGACGCCGGCCGGCGTGCGCTTCCAGTACCAGCGCTCGATGCCTAACGGGCCGAAGAGATGGCGCGAGGCGTATTCCTCGATGTCCAAACCAGTGGCTTTCCAGAAGATGTGCGCGAGAAGCTGTGATTCACCGCTACTATAGTTGAATTCGCTGCCAGGCTCGCGAGCCATGGGCCTGTCGATAGTGAACTGCACCCAGTCGTAGCTCGCCTCCATGTTGACGGCGGCGTTGTTCGGATCGACGTAGGGCACGTTCTCGTTCCAATCGAAGCCGCCGGTCATCGTTAGGAGATGCCGCAGCGTCATTCGCCGCTTGCGGTCATCGATGTTCTTGACCTTGGTCGTATCGAAGAACGAGAGGACTTTGCTGTCGAGGCTGGGAAACTCGCCGCGCGTCACCGCCGTGCCGATCACGACAGACGTGACGGTCTTCGTCACCGACTGCAGCGTGTGCAGGTCGCCCCGGCGGTAGGTCGGGTGCCACCAAGGGTGGTAGTAGTTATACGCGCCCGTTAGGTGGTGCGGATTGAGCGGGCTGCTGCTGAGCGCCGAGTCGTGGTAGATCTTGTCGTAGTCGTGCTGATACGACTTGTCGTAGACGATGCTGCCGCGGCGGATCACGAGAAAGCGATCGACGTATCCATAGCGGCCCGTTTTGATTTCCGAGTCGATGCTGTCCAGGACGGCGGCGTTGATCCCGGCTGATTTCGCGTCAGTCGTTGGCCACGTACGGCCCGGGTACCCGCTCTGGCCTCTAACGAGAGTAGAAGCAACCAGCAACAGTGCGATGACAGCGCTTCGCGTTTTCATAGTCTGTCGAGTGTGAGATCAGACGACACCCTACCACCCCAAGAGCATTTGCCGCGGATGCACGCGGATGAACGCTGTAACTGCGGGCAAGCTTCTTTCAGCGTACATCCGCGAGAACCCGCGGCAAAACAGAAGGGCGTTTTGAAGGACTCGCGTCGGCAAGTATGTCGTGCGCGCCGCGCGACGACTAGCAGAAGGTCGCTCGAAATTAGATCGACCGTCGGAGCGGGCTTCGGCACTACTTGCCGAGCAGGCGCGATCCAAGCGCGGCGATCGTTCCCTGGCTCAGCGTGAAGATGGGAATGACGACGACATCATCCAGGTTTCTGTCGCTCCCCTTGTTGAGCACGTAGTGGACGCCGAGACCGAAGCCGGTACCGACCACCGCGCCGATTACGGCGCCCGGGATCGAACGCCGGCTGCCTGTGGCGCGCGCAACGAGTGACACGCCGATTGTGGATCCGAGGACGCCGGCAGCACCCGCTGCGCCGACCGTCTCGATCAAGCAGGCGAGGTCGTCGACGCCGCAGTGGCTCGCAAGACCGATGAGCCCCATGCCGAGCAGCGAACCAGCCGTTCCGCCTAACGCCTCGAGGAAGTACGCACCGGGATCGCGTCCGGATTGCAGGCCAGCACGATTCGCGAATTCGCCGCGAAGGGACGGCCGCACAGTAGTGCTCTGCGCGTCGGCACTCACGCCGGCCGAAGTGACGGCAATCATCAAAAGGAGAATCGGTCGCATTGTTCGCATGCCGGGGGGTACAGTCTAGTCGTGAGCAGAGTACCGCCCAAGCCAGGTGGGGGGCGCGACTCTGTCTTGCGAGCGTAGCAACAATACGTTATTAGTTACGTAATTTCTTACGGAGTTTCTGGTGGACTACGTGCGTCACCTCGGTGCCCTGGTCCTCGATCATCGCTTCCGTCGACTCACCGACCACTTCCTGCGTGTAGGCGAGGAGTGCTACGCGGCGCTCGGACTGCCGTTTCGTGCGCGCTGGGCGAGCACGTATCTGCTACTCGAAGAGTCCGGCCCGCTCGGCATCACCGAGATCGCCGATGCCCTCAAGCTCACGCATCCCGCGGTCATCGGCATTACAGACGAGATGCGCGACGCCGGCATCCTGTCCTCCTCGCGAGATCGTGACGACGCGCGCCGCCGTGCTGTCACGCTCACGCCCAAGGGCCGCAATCTCTCCCAGAAGCTCCACGAGCTCTGGTCCGCGATGGCGCAAACGCAGCGCCGTCGTTTCGCCGACGCCGGGTGCGACATCGTCGCCGTGCTCGACGCGATGGATGACAACCTAACGACGCAGCCGCTCGCGGCGGATATCCTGAGCCGAGTGCGCAGTTCGACAGTGGGCAAGAAAGCACGGGCCGCAGTTGCCGCCGCGGCGTTCGGACTGTTGGCGATGCTCGTGCAGTCCTCACGTGGCGAGGCGCAGTCCGCTGTAGATCCTGCGATGCGAGCGGCGCTCGTCCAAGCCGTCGGCGACTCGCTCGCCAACGGCTACATCTATGAAGAGAAGGGCCGTGCATTGCGCGACAGCCTGCTTGTGGCGCTGCGCCGCGGCGCCTTCGATGTCCCGCAGGAGCCTGGTGTGCTCGCACGGCGCGTCGGCGAGTTCCTGCAGCGGGTCGGCAACGACAAGCATCTGTATCTCGTGCACGAAGGGGCAGGGACAGCGCCGTCTGCGGGCCCAACGCGAGTGCCAGTGCGACGTCCCGTCGGCTCGTCAGGCACGACGCCGGGAAACACGCACGGCCTGGAGCGCATCGAGATCCTGCCTGGCAATATCGGCTACGTCGACGTGCTGATGTTCTCGGATGACCCTGCCGCGGCAGTGCGCGTGGATTCCATGATGGCCGCGTTCGCTGGCGTCAGCGCGCTCGTTATCGATCTGCGGCGGAATATTGGCGGCGCGCCGATGCTGATCCGACACATCTCGACATATCTCTTCGACAAACCAACGCATCTCGTCAGCTCGTTTGTGCGCGGCATGACCGCTCCGCAGGAACGCTGGACGCTGGATCAGGTAGCAGGGAAGCGCCTAACGACAGTTCCCGTCTACGTTCTGACGAGCCGGCGCACGATTTCAGCTGGTGAGTCCTTCACATTCGGACTCAAGGCAGCGCGCCGCATCACGATCGTGGGCGAGCGTACGGCCGGTGGCGGTCACTTTGGGCGCGTCATTCCGCTTGTCGGCGGCTATTCGATGTTCCTTCCTGTTGGCCGCACGTATGATCCGCGCACGAACGAAGGCTGGCAGGGCGAAGGGATTGCACCGGACGTGGGGGTCGCGCAAGAGCAAGCGCTCGAACGCGCACTGCAAATGATTCGGAGTCGATCAGGCAGCTAGTGCCTTCACTCGCGTCGCGCGTATTGATCGAGGCCAAGGCCTAACGAGATCGTCGCGAGTACCACGATCGCTGACGTGTAGAACGGCACTCCCAACCCTAATCGATCGAACGCGAAACCGGCCCAAATCGGCGCGACGACGCGTGCGACGCCGCCGAACGTCTGTTGCAGCCCCATGTACAGCCCGCGCTCGTGATTACTGATCACGCGCGACAATAGACCCGTCACGCACGGGAACGTGAACGCGGTCCCCAGCGGAATGAGCGCGACGAAGAACGCCAACCCACCTAACGAGGAAACGAGCGGCATGCCGCCGAGCCCCATGGCGAGCAGCACCATACCGAACCGGGAGAGCCGCGCCTCGCCGAACTTGTCCACCGCTTTCCCGAGCAAGAGAACCCGCGTAAAGACGGAAATGGCGCCCACGTACATGAAGAAGTACCCGATCGTCTTCTCGGTCACCTGGAAGCGATACGCGAGAAAAAGCGCCAGGACTGCCGTTACACCATTGAACGCTCCCATCGTGATCGCGTAGATCCAGATGAGACGCGATGCCGGCTCGCCCGAATGCGAGATCACGCGCACCAGCGCCTGACGCGACGTTCGGCGCACCAGGCCGGGAGTGTGCTGCTCGCGCGACTCCGGCAAAAACCGCCACGCGAAAACAGCTGCCGATGCGCACAAAGTCGCCGCCAGAATGCCCGGCATCGCATGACCCATCGGTGTCGGTATCCCGCGCGCCACGAGACCCTGACCCAGCGTCACAGCAAACGCGCCCACGACGGGGCCTAACGCGACACCAAGATTTGTCGCCGCCGATAGCCAACCCAGACTCCTGGCGCGCTGCGAAGGCTCGACGGCGTCGGCAACGTACGCCTGAATCACCCCGACAGTGCCGCCTCCCGCCCCTTGCACCAGACGCGACAGCAGCAAGAGAAAGAGCGTGTTGGCAAAGCCAAAGACGAGATACGCGATCGCCGATGCCGTGAGCGCGACGAGCAACGCGGGACGGCGGCCAAACTTGTCCGAGAACCTCCCCCAGATCGGCGCGCTCACGAGCTGCGCGACCGTAAACGCGCTGACCATGAACGCCGTGATGAGCCCGATACCTACATGCATCGTGCGCCCAAACACGGTGAAGTTCAAACCCTCGCCGCCTAACCGCTGGATGTAGAACGGCAG
This sequence comes from Gemmatimonadaceae bacterium, assembly GCA_036555845.1. Classification (GTDB taxonomy): domain Bacteria; phylum Gemmatimonadota; class Gemmatimonadetes; order Gemmatimonadales; family Gemmatimonadaceae; genus DASYRX01. Next base: position 5,343 of record DATBKN010000032.1, read on the forward strand.
CAGCGGAATCACCATCAGCACGCCGACCATGTCCAGGAAGGCGGTACCCATGAGCGCGAAGAGCCGCGCCGGGATGTTTCTCACTTCGCGCGCGAGGACTACTAGCAAACCGACAGCGATCAATACCGCGAAGACGCGCACGACGGGCGACTCCAGGAAGCCGCCGACGTCTCCCTGTGGCAGCATCATTCTGTCGCCTTGCCTAACGCGGACGGCGGCATCGCTCTCCCAACCAGCCCGGCCAGCGCCACGATCGTCAGGACGTATGGAATCATCTCCACAAACTGCGACGGCAGCGCGTGGAGAACCTGTAACCTGATCTGCAACGCTTCGGCCGCCGCGAACAGCAAGCATGCCAGCGCCACGCGGCGCGGCTTCCAATTGCCGAAGATCACAGCTGCCAGCGCGATGAATCCGCGCCCGGCCGTCATCCCATCAGTGAATTGATGCTGATCCAAAGCCAAATACACCCCACCTAACGAAGTCAACGCCCCGCCGAACAGCACCGCGGCCCAGCGCACGCGCATAACGCCGACGCCAACCGACGCTGCCGCCTCCGGCTTCTCACCGACTGCGCGCACGCGTAGCCCGAACGGCGTACGGTCCAGCAGCCAGCCGACGCCGAACAGCGCAACGATAGCACACAAAACAAGCGGATTGATGAGCGAAGCAAAGAGCCCACTCGATGAACCAACGCTGGTTCCCCCCGCCGCGGTTCCCGCGAACCAGTCAAAGCCGGGCACGCGCGGTGAATTGGACGAGCTGTCGAACGCGAGCCGCAGGAAGAACCGTGTGACCCCGACGGCGAGCAGGTTGACCGCAATGCCCACGACCACCTGATCGGCGCGATAGCGGATCGTCGTCCACGCGTGCAGCGCCGCCGCCATCATGCCGCCGGCGACGCCGCTCAGGAGGCCGATCCACGGCGAGCCGGAATAGTACGCGCCGAGTGCCGCGCAGAAGGCGCCGACGAGCATCCAGCCCTCGAGCGCGAGCGCCACGATTCCCGAACGCTCCGACAACACGCCGCCTGACGCGGCCAAGAGATAGGGCGTCGCGATGCGCAGCGTCTGGGCGAGAAAGGCGAGGATGATCATGCCGGTTTGCGCGACACGCGTAAGAGCCGCTGTACCTCGGGCACCGATGCGGCCACGGCGATGATCACAACAGCCGTTAGGACTTCGACCATCTGCTTGGGAACGACAGCGTTCACAGCGAGCCCGCCTTGCGAGAGCGTGGCGAAGAGCAGCGCCGCGAGGAGAACGCCTAACGGGTGATTGCGGCCCACCAGCGCGACGGCGATTCCGAGGTAGCCGGCGCCGGCTGCGAATCCCTCTTCATAATACTGCTTGTAGCCGAGCACGTAGTTGGTGCCGCCGAGGCCCGCCAGCGCGCCCGAAAGCACGAGAGCACGGAACCAGATCTTCCCAACCCTGACGCCTCCGTATTCCGCCGCCGCCGGCTGCAGACCGACCGCGCGCAGCTCATACCCTTCGCGCGTGCGGAAGAGATACCACCCGACGAACAGTGCGACGGCGATAGCCAGGAGCACGATGAAATTCGCGGCCGACCCGTGAAAGCCCGGGATGACGCTCGATAGGCGCGGTACCGCGCCAGCGTGGATGTCCGGCGTGTGCAGTAGCTCGGCGACGTGCAGCTTGGTCGCGACGATCCAGTTCAAGAACGCGAGCACGATGAAGTTGAGCATGATCGTCACGATCACTTCACTCGCGCCGAAACGCGCCTTGAGCGACGCTGGGACCGCCCCGACCAGCGCGCCGCCTAACGCCGCCGCGGCGATACACAGCGGCACCGCAAGCAGCGCAGGTGTTCCTGCCGGAAGCCAGAGCCCGACGATCGCCGCGGAGAAGCCGCCGAATGCGAGCTGGCCCTCGGCGCCGATGTTGAACAGGCCGGCGCGCATGCCTAACGCCACGGCGAACCCGGTGAACGCGAGCGTGGTGGCCTTGTATAGCACCTGGCCGAACCCGTACGCGTTCCCCCAGGTCCCTTCGAGCAGCAGGCGATACACGTCGCCGGGCGACTGACCGAAGCTCAGAATCAGAATATCACCGATGACGGCGGCGATCGTGAGCGCGATCAGCGTGGGGAGCAGCTTCTCTTTCACGCGGCTCCCTTTGTCGCGCCGGTCATATACGGCCCTAACCCCTCTGCACTTGCCTCAGCGCGCGGAACGATGGTCACGATTCGACCGCCATACATGACCGCAACGCGATCGGCGAGCGCGAGCACCTCCACGAGATCGGCGGAGACGAGGAGTACGGCCTTGCCGGCCTCGCGCGCACGCAGCAGCTCGGCGTGAATGAACTCGATGGCGCCGACGTCGACGCCGCGGGTTGGCTGCGCCGCCAGCAGAACGGAGAACGGCCGCGACATCTCACGCGCGATGACGATCTTCTGTTGGTTGCCGCCCGAGAGCGCGCGGGCTGGAAGCACCGCGTTAGGTGGACGGATGTCGTAGCTCTTGATTTGCGTGGACGCGTTCGCGTCGATATTGCGCCGGTCGAGCACTCCGTGTTTTGAAAATTCGTACTGTTGGCCGAGAATGAGGTTGTCGGCGATTGTGTATTCGAGGATCAGGCCGCGACGGTGACGATCCTCGGGAATGTGCGAGAGTCCGCGGTCGCCGCGCTGACGTACGCTTTGCGACGTCAGCTGGAAGTTGCCTAACGCGATGCTGCCGCTTGACGCGGGTCGCAGTCCCGCGATCGCCTCGATGAGCTCAGTCTGGCCATTGCCTTCGACGCCGGCGATGCCGAGGATCTCTCCGGCGTGCACGTCGAACGTAACGCCGTCCACTTCGCGTTCTCGACGCGGCGACGCCACGACGAGGTCGCGCACCTGAAGAGCGATCGATGGAGTCGGCGGTCTGAGCTCCAACGATGCTCGCGTCGGGGGTGGAAGGTCGGCAGCCGGAGGACCTACGGGAGCCTTGACGGCACCTAACGCGATGCGATCGGCGGCGAGCACGACGTCGCGACCGACCATCATTTTCGCTATCGAAGCCGGGCTCGCATCTCGCGTCGAGACGCGTCCAACGGTCTCGCCGGCGCGCATCACGGTTACAGTGTCCGAGATCTCCATCACCTCGTCCAGTTTGTGCGTGATGAGCACGACGGTGCCGCCGTCGCCCTTGAGCTTGCGCAGCACGCGCCAGAAATCCTGCACTTCGGGCGGAGAGAGAACGGCGGTGGGCTCGTCGAGGATGAGTATGGTCGCGCCGCGGTACAGTACCTTGAGAATCTCGACGCGCTGCGCTTCGCCCACGCTCAGATCTGCAACAAGGCGCCTCGGTTCAACAACCAGCCCTGTCTTTTCGCCTAACGACTTGACGGCCAGTTCCGCCGCTGTACGGTCCAACTGGATGCCGCGCTTGAGCTCCTGGCCGAGGATCAGGTTCTCGGCCACAGTGAGCGTCGGCACGAGCATGAAGTGCTGGTGCACCATGCCGACACCGGCGGCGATCGCCTCGCGCGTGGACCAGCCGGTGACATCGCGACCGTTCACCTCGACCTGGCCCTCGTCAGGAGGAAAGATCCCGGCGAGCATGCGCATCAGCGTGGACTTCCCAGCTCCGTTCTCGCCGACGACGGCGTGGATCTCGCCTAACGTGACGTCCAGCG
>DATBKN010000033.1:0-5189 GCA_036555845.1 Gemmatimonadaceae bacterium
CATAGTCGATCGTCCCGGCGACGCGCGTTCCGTCGGGCGCTTCCAGTCCGATTCTGTAGAAGCCATCGCGGCGGACGGTGATCGTCGCCTGCACGAGGGTGTCGTTCATTGCCGTGACGGCGATGACGCTGTCGCCCTCCAGCGTTAGACGGCCGCCGCGCACGGGCATCGTCGTCTTGATCTGCACCGTAACACGCGTGCCGATGAGCGCCGCGATATCGCCGCCGTCGCTCACGCGCTCGACGCCGAGCCCGGAATACGCCGGATAGCGGTATTCGAGGTCAATGCGCTCGACCGCAGGAAGCTCTCGAACGCGCAGGTGAAAGACGCCGGATCGCACGCCGCTGGCCTCGACGTAGTAGTCAGCCGACGCGGCAAGATCGAACAAACGCAGCTCGAACGATGCCGAATCGCTGGCGACAGTCATGGGGAATTGCTCCCACTTCGTGGCCGCTCCGCGACGGATCGCGACGATGACGTGCGCCGAATTGAATCCGCGCAGCTGCGCCTTGAGCTGCACATCGCTGCCTTTTGGAACTTCGGCGTCGCCAGGCTCGACGAGCACGGCATACGGCGCCGCGGCGCTCGCGTTCTTCCAGGGTACAGCCAGGAGCGCCGCCGCGTGCCGCATGTCACTCGGCGTTAGGCGCAGGATGATGGCGCCCAGCGCCAGCGCACCGGCGAGCGCGGCCGCGTAGCGACGCACCTGCACACGCTCGATCTTCTGTGGGACCTCGAGCGTGCGCAGCTGCCGCACCGTGTGCGCGATCAGGTGGCCGCCGAGGGGCTGCGGCGTGCCGCGGCTCGACGTCGCGACGTCCACGGCGCCGAGGAGCGCGCCCTCGAGGGCCGGCTCACGTTCTTCGGTGTAGAGCGCGACGCGTTCGTCGTTCGCGCGCCTGACGAGCGGCCGCGCGATCCACCACGCCGCTGCGATGACGAGCAAACTGAGCACGGACCAGCGGGTCGCGATGACGCTTTCGGGCGAGAAGCGGAACTGGCGCAGCACGAGCGCACCGACACTGATCAGGACAATAGCCAGCGCGACGAGGAAGAGTGCGCCGGCGAGCACGTGGCGCAGGCGCCAGCGACGTCGGATCGTTCCCAGCAGCCCGCGGAGCTCGTCCGGTGCGGTGGTCTGAGTCGTTAGGCGCTCGACGAGACTCGACATGCGCTCTCCTTCCTCTATGAGCGGGACTGCGTGCCAGCCGCGCGCGCCGCGGCTACCGCTTCTATCCCTAACACGACGGTAACGGCTGCCAGCAACCACCACCAGAGGGACTGCTGCCGTTCGCGCTCCTCTGCCGTCAGCACCGCGTCAGCGCTCTGTCCGGTGCTGTCGTCGACATCCGTCGGCATCGCGCCCGTCAGGCGCGTTGGATCGAAGGTGTCGAACTCGCTTTCGCGCGGATCGAGGTTGGCCGCGATGAACGTCGGCCGACTGCCGGGCGATCCTGCGCCGGTGAGCGCGTAGAACCCGGCTTCCTCGAGCGGCAGCGAGCGACGCGTCGTATCCGCCGCGAAGCGCCGGCGCTGCCCCGACGGCGCGACTGCAACAATCGCCCGGGACGCCGTCGCCACGCCGCCGGCGCCTAACGCGTCGTCCAGGTCGATCACGTCTCCGACGTTCTGCGCCACGCGCGGCGCACGGTAGCCCGCCGCATAACGCATCACTTCATGGATGAACGGCAGGAAGACGGGCTGCCGTGGAAAGTCCGACCATTCGACGCCGAAGCCACCGCCCCAGAGCAAGACGCGTCCGCGTCCGACGCTGCGCTCCACGAGCGCGGCGGTGCCGTCGTCAAAGCGTGCCAGCGCCCGCCCGCCGAGGGTGTCGCTGATCGGGCGGTAGCGCACGAAGCGCGCGGCGCTCAGGTCGCCGGAGCGGCTGGCGGCAAACGTCTCCAGCGCGGCGTGCGTACGATCGATCCACCCAAGCGTGCCACCGCGACCGGCACTGCGATCTGTCGGCGGGCGCACGGGCAGCGGCAGGATATCGTGCGGCGCACGGGCCCACTCGTCAGGCGCGGCTCGGTCGCCTAACGCAATCACGAGCCCGGCGCCGTTGGCGACGCGCTCGCGCAGGCGATCGCCCGTGGCGCCCGTCGGCCAGCCGGCGTCGTGCAGGATGATCACGTCACGCGACGCGAAGTCGGCGACAGTGAGCGCGCTGCGCGTGCGCTGCTGAATATCGAAGCTGGGTGACGCACCTAACGCCAACGCTTCGCGAAGAAAAAATGCGCGATCGCCGCTGCCTGTGGGCTCTATGATCAGCACAGATACGTGTCGCGGTCGCTCCAAAAGCAGCCGCAGCGTGTCATCCATCGCGTACGTGTCTCCGTGCACGACGAGACGAGCCTCGTTCGCCGTCGGCGCGACGCGCAGTCCGGCGAACGTGACTGTCGCGCCGCCATCTGCGGGCAGATCGACCTTCTGTTCCGCGACGTCGCGCGGTCCGATCGCCAGCGTGACGCGAACGCCACGCTTGGCAGGGCCCGCGTTCGCCACGCGCCCAATGACTCGTACAGCATCGTTCGCCGCCGCGCTGTCGCGCTCCACAGTCACGGCGCGCCAGGCAACATTTATTACGTCTTCACCAGACACGTCGATCGACGTGAGCTTTTCGCCGCCGGCCAGTGCCTGGTTGTCGCGTACATCCCAGCCGGAGCGCTGGAAATCACTGATGAGCACGAGCTCGCGCGACGCGCGCCCGCCCTCGCCCAGCACACGCTTGCCCAGCTGCAGCGCCGGCACATAACGAGTCCCGCGCGTCGACACACGTTCCGTCGTCAGCGCGCTGCGAACTGCGCTGCGATCATTCGCCAGCGCCGCGACCTGCGCCGCACGCGTATCGAAGACGACCAGCGCCGCGCGATCGTCCGCGCCGAGCGTGCTCAGTGTGCGCTCGACGGCTGCGCGCGCACGACTCCAGCGATCGCCGTATCCCATGCTCGCCGAACGGTCCAGGAGTATTGCGACGTCCTTGCCGCTCGCCGTGACAGCCGCGCGTGCAACCTTGCGCGTGAAGAACGGCCGGCTGAAGGCGAAGGCGAGCAAAGCGACAGCGAGCACCCGCAGCGCAAACAGCAACAGGTGTCGCAGCTTCTGCCGCGCCATCGCGCGGTAGGGCTCGCGCTTCAGGAACATCGCTGAGGGAAAGCGCTCGGCGACGGAGCGCTCGCGGTGCACCAGGTGCACCAGAATCGGCACGGCGATCGCGCCCAGACCGGCGAGAAAAAGCGGTACGAGGAGCGACACGGCGCGCTACCGGACGCGGCGCAGGCGTTCGCGCCTAACGAGATAGTTGAAGAGCGTGTCTTCGATCGGCATGGACGTGTTGACAGGCACGTAATCCACGCCGCGCTCGAGCAGCTTGCGCTCCAGCGTGGTCATGTGCTCCCGCATGCTCTCGCGGTAACGCTCGCGCATGCGCGCGGGGACGAGCGGAATGCGCTCTTTGGTTTCGAGGTCCTCGAACGTCGCGGCATCCTCGAAAGGGAATTCCAGTTCCGCCCGATCCAGGATGTGCATGACGACCACTTCATGCCCGCTCGTGCGCAGCCCGCCCATCGCGTCGGCAACTGCGCTCGGCGCTTCGTAGCAGTCGGTGAGCACTACTATGATACCGCGGCGGCGCAGGGCGTCGCCGAGTCGAGCGAGCGGCTTGGCCAGCTCACCGCGCTCGCGCGGCTGCGCTCGCCCTAACGCGTGCAGCACGAGCTGGAAGTGCGCCGCGGCGGGCGGAATGTATTCCGCGATATCTGAAGCGAAGGCAGCGAAGCCGACACGATCACGCTGCCGCTGCGCCAGATACGCCAGCGAGGCACCGATGACCCGGCCAACATCGAGCTTGCTGACGCCAGCCGACGCGTACGCCATGGACCTGGAGACATCGAGCGCGACCATGACGTTCGTGTTCGTCTCGGCTTCGTATTCGCGGATGAGGTAGCGATCGGTGCGCGCGTAGACGCGCCAGTCGAGACGCCGGAGATCATCGCCCGGGACATACGCGCGATGCTGGGCGAACTCCGTGGAGAAGCCCAGTTGCACCGAGCGGTGCAGACCGTTGAGAAAGCCCTCGACGACAGCGCGCGCGACGAGCTCCAGGTTGTCGATTCGCGCAAGCACGCGCGGATCGAGGCCGCTGGAGTACTGCGCGGCCGCGGGGGCCGGCAGGGTCATAGGCCCGACGTCGGACGTGGTACGGCGCCTAACAACTTGTCGATGATGGCGTCGGTCGTCACGCGCTCGGACTGCGCGCGGAAATTGAGCAGGATCCGGTGGCGCAGGACGGGATGTGCCAGGGCGGCGATGTCGTCGAAGTTCACGTGCAGACGCCCGTGCAGGAGCGCGCGCGCCTTGCCACCTAACACGAGGAATTGCGCGGCGCGAACGCTGACCCCGTAGGCGACCCAGTCCTTGATGAAATCCGGCGAGTTCGGACCGGGGCGCGACGCGCGTGCCAAAGCGATCGCGTAGTTGGAGACCACATCTGCGACAGGAACCTGCCTAACCACTTGCTGCAGCTTGACGATGTCGCCACCGCTGACGACTCGCGCCAGCTCGGGAATCGCGATCGACGTCGTCTCTTTCACTACGGCCAGCTCCTCGTCTGCCGAGAGGTAGCCGATGTGGATCTGGAACATGAAGCGGTCGAGCTGCGCTTCGGGAAGCGGGTACGTTCCCTCGAGCTCGATCGGGTTCTGCGTCGCGAAGACGAAGAAGGGGGGCTCGAGTGTGTACGTCCTTCCCTGCACCGTCACGCGTTTTTCCTGCATCGCTTCGAGCAACGCGGCCTGCGTCTTGGGCGGCGTGCGGTTGATCTCGTCGGCCAGCAGGATGTTCGTGAACACCGGGCCGCGCATGAAGCGGAACTCGCGCTTGCCTGGCTCGGGTTCGTCGAGCACCATGGTGCCGGTGATGTCGCTGGGCATCAGGTCGGGCGTGAACTGGACGCGCTTGAACGACACGTCGAGGATCTGGCTGATGGAGCTGACCATGAGCGTCTTGGCCAATCCGGGGACGCCAACCAGCAGGCAGTGCCCCTTGGTGAAGATGGCAGCCAGGATCTGCTCGATGACGTCCACCTGGCCGACGATGATGCGGCGGAGCTGGTCGAGCATGAGCTGGCGGGTCTGAGCAAACTGGGCCAGGTATTCGCTGATCCGGTCGGTGGACACCGTGCGGTC
>DATBKN010000034.1:0-1662 GCA_036555845.1 Gemmatimonadaceae bacterium
ATTCAGGGCGCCGCAACGGCGAAGACATGGCTCGTCATCATCAGTGATTTTCAATGCCCCTTCTGCAAACAGTGGCACGACTCGTCAGCCGAAGCGATACGCCGCGAATACGTGGCGACAGGCAAGATTCGCATTGCGTACGTGAACTACCCGTTAGGCCAACACGTCCAGGCGGTCCCAACTGCTGAAGCGGCAATGTGCGCCGGGCTCGAGGATAGGTTCTGGCAGTATCACGACGCACTCTTTGCGACTCAACAGCGTTGGCATGAGCTCGGCGATGCAACGCAAGTGCTCGATTCGCTTGCGCGCGCCCTTGGCCTCAACGTGGCGCAGCACAAGCAGTGTCGCGACCAGCACGTGATGCTGCCGCTGATCGAGGCGGATCGCGATCGTGCCACAAACGCCGGCGCCGGTTCGACGCCGACGTTCCTCGTTGGTAGCCGCGTGCTGAAGGGCGTCTACCCGCTACCGATGATGCGGCAAATCCTGGACGCCGCCATAGCGCAAGCTCGTTAGGCTCTTGAATGCACTGTGGCGCGTTGCGTATGCCGGCGCAGCGGGAGCGGCACGCGCCTTAGTCGCCGTCGCACCGACATCCGAGCGTAAACTCTGGCGAGGGCTGTCGCGCCGGCGCGGCCTGCTGCAGCGGCTGGAGCATTGGGCCGCAACGCAACGCGACCTGAAGCGGCCGCTGCTCTGGATGCATGCCCCATCCGTGGGCGAAGGTCTGCAGGCGCGCGTCGTGCTCGAACGACTGCGCGCGCGACGTCCCGACGTACAGATCGCGTTCACGTTCTTTTCGCCGAGCGCGGAAATCTTCGCAGCCTCGGTGCCGGCGGACGTGCGCGACTATCTGCCGATCGACGCGGCGCGCGATGTTCGCCGAGCACTGACTGCGCTGCGTCCAACAGCTCTGGTTTTCAGCAAGCTCGATGTCTGGCCGATCCTTACGGCGGAGGCGAGCGCTCGCGGAGTACGTGTCGGGCTGATCAGTGGCACCGTTGGGCCGGAGTCGTCGCGCCTGCGGGCGCCGGCACGCGCGCTGCTTGGCGACGCGTACGCCTCACTCGATGTGGCCGGCGCGATCGCCACGACGGACGCGCAACGGCTCGTCACGTTAGGCGCTCGCCAGGACCGCGTGCGCGTCACTGGCGATTCGCGTTGCGATCAGGTGTGGGCCCGCGCGCGAGCAACCGACCTGAGCTCGCCGCTCCTCACGCGCATCGCCTCAGCGCGGCCGACGCTCGTTGCCGGCTCAACATGGCCCAGCGACGAAGACGTGCTGCTCCCCGCGTGGCTGCACGTTCGACAGGCGCTGCCCGCGGCACGACTCATCATTGCGCCTCACGAGCCAACCGAAACGCATCTCGCACCGATAGCGCAGTGGGCAGCGAAGTACGATCTCGTTCTTCGGCGGCTCGGCCAGATGGATGACTCGGTCGCGGCAGACGTCCTGCTCGTTGATCGCGTCGGTGTGTTAGGCGAGCTGTACGCGATCGCGTTGTGCGCCTATGTCGGCGGCGGTTTTCATCGCGCGGGATTGCACTCCGTGCTCGAGCCGGCAGCGTTCGGCGCGCCGGTTCTTTTTGGCCCTCGGCACACGAACAGCGGCGATGCGGCAGCGCTTCTGGCAGCGGGCGGCGCCGAAGCGGCGACGGCACC
>DATBKN010000035.1:0-4386 GCA_036555845.1 Gemmatimonadaceae bacterium
ATCAAGCGCACCGTGGACGTCGGCGCGGAGCATAATCTCGACGTCACAGTGTGTGGAGAGATGGCCTCACAACCGCTCATGGCGTTCGCGCTGCTCGGCTTGGGTGTACGCACGCTGAGCGTCAACCCGCACTCCATACCACTCGTCAAGCATATCGTGCGCGGGGTGAGTGCGGCCTTCGCCACCGAAGCCGGAAACGCCGCGCTGGCATGCCGAACCGCGTCTGAAGCGGAATACCAACTCAAATTCCGCCTCGCCGCAGCCTTTGGAGATGCGGCGTTCCTTCGCGACGGGTTGATGTGACGATCCGTCGTTTCTATCGTTCCCTTAGCTGATCCCGCCGGAGAGCCATCCGGCGCTTTTTTTGCGTCGGACCGGCGAACCCTCCACAACCCGGACACACGTGGCTGACCGCCAGCTCTTCACATCAGAATCCGTTACCGAAGGTCACCCGGATAAGATTGCCGATCAGATCTCGGACGCGGTGCTCGACGCGATACTCAAAGAGGACGCGAACGCCCGCGTTGCGTGCGAAACCCTCGTAACGACCGGCCTCGCCGTCATCGCCGGCGAAATCACCACAACGGCGTACGTGCACCTGCCTGACGTCGTGCGCGGCGTGATCAAGTCGATCGGCTATACCGACGCCGCATATGGCTTTGACTCCGCCACGTGCGCCGTGATGAGCACAATCGATCGCCAGTCGCCCGATATCGCCATGGGCGTCGATACGGGCGGGGCCGGCGATCAAGGGATGATGTTCGGCTATGCGTCGGACGAGACGCCTGAGCTCATGCCGATGCCCATTCAATTGGCACATCGACTCACGCATCGTCTCGCCGAATTGCGCAAAGACGGCACGCTTGCGTGGTTGCGCCCCGATGGCAAGGCACAGGTGTCAGTCGCGTACGAGAATCATCGTCCGGTCTCCGTCGAGACGATCGTGGTCTCGACGCAGCACGATCCGTCCATCAGCGGAAACGAGCTGCGCGAAGCGATCATCGAAGAAGTCGTGAGGCCCGTTGTGCCGCGCGAGTTGATGTCGCCTAACGTGGTGTATCACATCAATCCGACGGGCCGTTTTGTCATCGGCGGACCGCAAGGCGACGCCGGCCTGACCGGCCGCAAGATCATCGTCGACACATACGGCGGCATGGGACGACACGGCGGCGGCGCATTCAGCGGAAAGGATCCGTCGAAAGTCGATCGTTCGGGTGCGTACGCAGCGCGCTGGGTGGCCAAGAACATCGTCGCCGCCAAGCTCGCTCGGCGCTGTGAGGTCCAAATCGCGTACGCGATTGGCGTCGCGGAGCCCGTCTCACTCGCTGTAAACACTTTCAGTACAGGTGTCGTAGCGGACACGGCAATCGCGGCAGCGGTGCGCGAGGTCTTCCGGCTGACACCTAAAGCGATCATCGAATCGCTCGCGTTGCGTCACCCCATCTACCGCGAGACAGCGGCGTACGGCCATTTTGGACGTACACCGCGTTGTGAAGCGGATAACGTCTACTTTTCGTGGGAGCGCACCGACCAGGTCGAGGCATTGGGGCGCGCGCTTCGTTAGGATCGTAGGGCGCGAGCGCTGGCGCAGCGCCTCACGATCAGGAGCCCAGGTGATGGTTGAAGTATCGGTTTCGCGTCTCGGTCTCGATGGCAGCTCGAACACTTATGTCGTGGTGCTTCGCGAGGCCGATGGCGAGCGTGTGCTCCCGATCTGGATCGGTCAGGCAGAGGCCGAGTCCATTCTTCTGCAGATAAACAGCGTGCCGCGTGAGCGTCCGCTCACGCATGACCTGTGCAAGACGCTGATTATGGGCCTCGGTGGCGAGCTGCGTCGCGTGCATATCACGAAGGTCTCGAACGGGACGTACTTCGCTGAGATGCACATCGCCCGCGCGGATGGCCTCGTGACCATCGACGCCAGACCGTCAGACAGCATCGCCGTAGCGCTGCGTTGCGGCGCGCCGATTCTCGCCGACGAATCGTTGCTCATAACGCCCGGCGACGAAACGGACGAAGACGACGATGGAGAAGGGGAGAGCCAGGTCATTCCTCCCAAGCCGGACGTCATGAGCACGCTCGAGATGACGGCCGAGCAGCTCAAGGACCATTTGGCGAACCTCCGTCCCGAAGATTTCGGCAAGTTCAAGCCGTGAGCAGAGGCGGGGCGGTCCTCGCGCCCCTCGTTAGGTTGGCTCTCGCGCTGGCAGCCGTTAGCGGCGCCGCGCGTCCCGCTGTGGCCCAGCACTCGCGCGTCGTGAGCGGCCGCGTCGTTGTCCAGCGCGCCGGCGATGCCGTGCCACTGCCAGGCAGCGTTGTGACCCTGCATCGCGTGGGCAGCGACGCCGCCGGCGCCATCGACTCGGTGAAGAGCGACGCCAAGGGACGCTACAGCTTTTCGTTTCGTCCTTTTGGTGCCGAGCGTGCTGTTTACTTCGCGGCCGTCCTGTTCGGTGGCATCGCGTATTTCACGTCTCCGTTAGGCGCCGAGGCGACGAACGGGGAGCAGGCCGAGATCGTCGTCTTCGACACAGCCTCGACAGGAATCGACATTTCCGTGCGTGGTCGCCACCTCGCCATCTCCTCACCGAGCACGACGGGCAATCGCGCCGTCGTGGACGTCTTCGAGCTAGGCAACGACTCGATGCGGACGCTCGTGCAGGGACGGGCATCGAGCGGGCAGCTGCGCGCGACGTGGCGCATGCCCCTTCCTGAGGCGGCGCTGAACGCGTCCGTCATGCGCGACGCTGGCGATATCGCAGCCGCAGCCGTGACTGTGACGAATGGCGAGGCTGCTGTCTTCGCGCCTTTTGCGCCAGGAATGAAGCAGCTCGCCCTGCGATACGAGATCCCCGCCGCGCACGACTCCCTCACGATCCCATTGGTGGAAGCGACGGGCGTGCTCGAGGTATTGCTCGAGGAAGGCGATGCTCGTGCGTCGGGTGGTGGCTTGGCCGACAAAGGCGCAGTTACTGTCGACGGACGTTCGCTGCACCGCTTTCTCGCGCAAGATGTGGCGTCGACCGCCGTGCTGACGATAGCGTTACCTCGCGCCCGAAGCTCGAGCTCAAGTCGCACTTGGTGGACGGTGGCGTTAGGCGCCATCGTTGCCGCGGGTATTGCTGCGGTTTTGATGCGGGCGCCGACAAGGTCAAACGCGGGATCGCAGATAAACGCAGAAACGGACGCAGATTGAATAACCGGGTGCGCACCCAGCCCAAAGCGTTCCATTCCAGCTATCGCCTAACGAGTCCTTTCCGCATTCTGCGCGCCTTGACATGGGCGCCTTTGTAGTGGGCGGGTGTGGGGAGCCAACGCAGTAATCTGCGTTGATCAGCGCCTGTTTCAGCGAGCATCTGCGTTCCCGCGTGTTGAGATTCGGCCTTGCATTGCTGCTCGCATCGTCGCGACGTAGGTTTCGGCCGAGACAACCGATCTGCACGAACGGGAAGGACGGAAGCCGGTGCGACACCGGCGCGGCCCCGCCACTGTAACGGGCAAGCTTAGCGCGCTGTACGAGCCACTGACCGAGTCGGGAAGGCACAGCGACGCTGCCCGGAGCCAGGAGACGATTCCTGTTCGCGCCACACCATTGCCACCCTCGGGGGAGGGTCCGTGGCGTTTCTGCTGCGTCTTTGCTGTAGTCTGAGTTTCGTCCTGCTCGCCGCCTGCGCCCGCGAGCATTCCGATGCTGCTGCCACACAAGGCAGAGAGCACCAGCGCATCGTCTCCCTGAACCCGACGACGACCGAGCTGCTCTTCGCGTTAGGTGCGCGCGATCGGCTCGTCGGTCGCTCGCGCTGGGACGTCTTTCCCGCCGCCGCACGCAGCGTCACGGACGTGGGCGACGCGCTGCGCCCCAACGTGGAGCGAGTGCTCTCGGTCGAACCTGACCTCGTCGTGCTGTACGAGAGCGCCGAAAATGCCGCGGCTGTCGAGCGTTTGAAAGCGACCGGCGTCGACGTTCTTGTTTTGCGGATCGATCTGCTGGCGGATCTGCGCCGAGCGATTGACACGTTAGGCGTGCTTCTGGGAGATACGACGCAAGCGAACCTCGTGCGCGACAGCGTCTTCGCCTCGCTGCGCCGCGTGCGCGACGCGACGACCGGCCTCCAGCGTCCAACTGTCTTCTGGCACGTGTGGGATTCGCCCATCATTACGATCGGCTCAGGGAGCTTCTTGACGGAGCTCGTGAACATCGCCGGCGGGCGCAACGTCTACGACGACATCAAGGCGCCCTCGGCGACGGTGAGCCTCGAGGACATCGTTAGGCGAAACCCGCACTATGTGCTCGCCGGACCTGTCACTGCGGCGCACATCCGCGGCGACCCGCAGTGGCGTGCTGTGCCGGCGGTGCGCGAGGGTCGTCTCGTCGTCTTCGATACC
>DATBKN010000036.1:0-7676 GCA_036555845.1 Gemmatimonadaceae bacterium
TCGCAAGCGGCTCTTTATATCAGGACTCGGTCGGCACCGCACTCCACGCAGCGTACAAAGTGCCGCCGTATCGCGACGGCCTGCTCCCAGCCAGCGTCGGTGCATCGACTGCGATTGCCTTGAACAGCTCAGCGAGCCTCCGCTTGGATACTGGATGCGGTACCCAGGCGCTGGCGCTACGCCCGTCGTAATCCACGACGATCAGTCTCCCGCCTGGGCGCAAATAGCTCTTCACGCGCCGCAGAACCGCCGCCTGCTCGTCCGGCGCCACGAAATGCAGCGCATTGGCGATCAGCACGCCATCGAGCGGCGGAAAGTCATGCGCCTTGCGAAAGTCATGCTGCAGCGCGATCACTTGGGTGCCTAACGCGGCATCGTCCACCGCGTCGCGCAGCTCCTCGAGTGCGGACGGATCTTTGTCGACGGCGTACACGCGTCCCTGCGGGCCGAGCAGCGTCGCCAACGCGAGCGTGAAGGTTCCCGAACCAGCCCCGAGATCCGCCCACGTGGCGGATCCAGGCGGCACTGCCGTCCGGATCAGGGCCGCCGCGGTGCGGACGTCCATCGGCTCACGATGTGCTGCGACATGGCGAGCGCCAGCTCGTGCTCTCCCATGAAGACTTTTCCAATTCGGTCAGCCTCGAGCAGCGCGGACTCCTCGTCTGTGTGCGTGCGCAAGAGCACCTCGATCCTGGGATTTAGGGCTCGCGCGATCTCGACCATCTTGCGCATGAGCAACGTGCTCGGCGTTGCGATCACGAGCATTCCGGCGCGCGCCACATGCGCCTGAATGAGCACCGCCGGGTCGGCTGCGTCGCCCGACACCGCATTGATGCCGCGCTCGCGCAAGCGCTCCACGAGCTCGCGATTCTGCTCAGCCACGACATAGCGAATGCCGCTCGCGCCTAACGCTTCGGCGATACGGCTTCCCACGCGGCCATAGCCGACAAGCAGGACGTGTCCAGTCAGCGTATCGACGTCCACCGTCTGCGGAAGCTCGGCGAGCGGGTCGTCGCTGCGCTCGAATGCTCGCGCGAGCGTCGATTTCGAACGGATCCACTGCTGAAGGGGCTCAACTGCCGCAAAAAGAAATGGATTGAGCGAGATGGAGACCAATGCGGCGGCGAGGATAAGGCTTTGCCCTTCGGTCGGCAGGACGCCGAGTGTCACGCCGAGTCCGGCGAGGATGAAGGAGAACTCGCCGATCTGTGCGAGGCTGGCTCCAACGGTGAGTGCGCTGTTGAGCGGATAACGCAGCGCGAGCACAAAGGCGGCGGCCGCCAGGGGCGTGCCGAGCATGACGACGCCCACAACCGCGATCAGCTTGAGCGGCTCCTGAACGAACACGTGCGGATCCAGGAGCATACCGACTGAGACAAAGAAGAGCACAGAGAACGCGTCGCGTAGTGGAAGCGATTCTTCGGCTGCGCGGTGGCTCAGCGAGGACTCACGCAGCATCGTGCCGCCGAAGAAGGCGCCTAACGCGAAGGACACGCTGAAGAGCTTTGCCGCCAGGAATGCGACGCCTACCGCGGCGAAGATCACGGCGAGCGTGAAGAGCTCGCGCGAGCTTGTCTTCGCCACGAGCCAGAGGAAGCGTGGAAAGAGACGCTGCCCGACGACGATGATTAAAGCGACAAAGGCGGCAATCTTCGCCAGCGTCAGCCCCAGCTCGGCCCAGACATTTTGCGGCGCTGCTGTTGCCGCTTCGGCGCCGGCGAAGAGATGCACCATCGTCGGCAGCAGAACGAGGATGAGCACGACGACGAGATCCTGAACGACGAGCCAGCCGACAGCGATGTGGCCGTTGACCGAAGACATCAGACCGCGGGCCTCCAGCGCTCGGAGCACGACGACGGTGCTGGCAACTGAGAGCGCAAGGCCCAGGACGAGCGCGCCGCCGACGCCCCAGCCCCACCAAAGTGCCAGCGCGCCGCCTAACGCGGTGGCGACTATCATCTGCACAAGCGCGCCGGGCACGGCGACTCGGCGGACCGAGAGCAGGTCTCCAAATGAGAAGTGCAGTCCGACACCGAACATCATGAGCATCACGCCCAGTTCGGCGAGTTCCCTGGCCAGCTCGATATCGGCGACGAAGCCCGGCGTGGCCGGGCCGATGACGATGCCGGCGATCAAGTAGCCGACGAGCGCCGGGAGGCGCAGACGCGTCGCCAGGTAGCCCATGACCAGCGCGAGCCCGAGGCCCGCGGCGATCAGCGTGATCAGGCTGGCGGCATACGGCATAGCGTCCTGCAGAATGGGGCCTTACGGTGTGCGCGGAGTACTGGGCGCAGGAGCGGCGGGGAGTGGCACGCGGTAGTATCGCTCGATCAACCAGGCGCCATCGGGTTGGCGGCGCCACTGGATCACGAATTTCCCGTGCTGTTCACTGAGCGGTTGACCGGGGAAGGCGAGCCGTTCGAAGTACGATCCCCACAGCAAGGCGGTGTCGCCAAAGACCTCTATCGTGTCCGGAGTCGCTGTTGCCACCTCGACACGTACGCCTGGGAACGACGCCATGAATGCACGAATGGAGTCGCGCGTCTGAATTGGGAAAATGCCCGGCTCGAAGAGCGTGCCGTTAGGCGTGAAGAACGATGCGACGGAATCTGCATTCACGGCGCGCGCGTGCACCATGTAACGCTCCATGGCATCCGCGATCTGCGCGCGAGCGGTGGCGCTGTTGTCGTTCGGTTCCTGCCTCGGAGCGGAGCACGCCGAGACTGCAGCATTCAAGACAATGACTAGAGTCCGGAGCGGGAGACGTCTTGCGTTCATCACGCCAAGATAGACCACGCCCGCACGTCTCACCACGGCCGGCGAACGAATGAGCGCTCTAGCGCTCGCGCCAGTCGACTGCGCCGAATCGATCGTGTCCGAGGAACGTATACATCAGGCCTAACGTGCCACGCACCTGTGTGCGCCGGCCGATTTCGGGATAGAACGCATCTCGGCGCGACCACAGGTACTTGATAGTGATCGCGTTCGAGCGATGCAGTCTGAGCGTCAGTGACGCATCGACGCGACCGATGTTGTCGTGTCCCGGGGTGTTCGTCGCCGGCACATCGCTCACGAAGTACTCTCTCGCCGTCACATCGATCGATGCTTTGTTGCCGAGGATGAGGCGCGCAGCGGCGAGGGCCTGCGGCGTTATGCCATAGTGATAGCTGCTGCTGTCCTCCGACCCGTTGATCGTGCCAACGGCAGCGAAACCGGCGCCAATCATGCCGTTCGTCTGCAACGCAATCTGATCGCTGATCCAGAGCTGCCCCGCCGTCCCAAGTGACAGTGCCGTGCTGGAGATGCGGAATATTTGCGGTGCGATGTAGTCGAAGCTCCCGTACAATCCCCAGACGCCGCGATACGCGTCGCGGATGTCGTGCCGGTCGCCAACGAGCAGGCCACGAATCAGGGCGCTTTCAAAACCGTTCGCCGATGAGGCCGTGGCTTGAACCGCGAAATGGTCGAAGGGACGAGAGTACGCGTAGTCAGCCGGCCCGGGAAGACCGTACTCCATTGATGCTTCCAGCATGGCCTCGTTAGGCCGCAGTTTCGTCGCAGGGCCGCGCACGTCTTCCGTGGTGCCTGCGGCGCCTAACTGGAACCGCCTGTAATAGGCGGCACCATTGCTGGGAAAGAGCGAATCGTGGCGGCGTCCGAAGATCCCGCGATTGAAGGAGTTCGTGGGTGAGAGCAGCGCCGCGGCCGTCGTGCGACGAGTCCCGGGCCGGCCATCCGCGTTTTCCAGGAGGAGACTCGCCATACGGTACAGCGCCTCGCCGAGGAACGTACCGCCGATGCCGGTGGCGATCATGTCGTTTCGCGATGGCGGGGTCGCCTCGCCCGCTATCTCCCACATTGCGCTCGCGGCGATCGTGTATCCCAACGCTTCCCAGTAATTGAGCCCGGCTGATCGCGCGAAGCCGTGGTACATGGAACCCTGATAGGGGTGCCCCAACTGATTGATGACGTACGGATCGTCCTCGACGCTCCAGCCGCCTCGCAGGTTGCGCCGGATCGTCGTTAGGTTCGATCTGTACTCGGCGCCGAGAATCAGACGATCGAAGATGTTGAGCAGGAGGTCGAACGAGACGATCTCGACAGCCGGCGTGAGGTAGTGCTTTCCGACTGCGACAGGCTCGGATCGTTGCGCGTCGAGACTGTCAGACAGCGAACCTAACGAGGCACCGGTGGCCAGCACTCCTGCCAGAAAACGCCGCACGCCAGCGGATCCGGGCCAGGAACTCATCCATGTGGTCGCCATGCAGCGTTTGATAGCAAGGCGCGGGCCCTGCAGCCGAGCCGAGCCATTCGCTGTAAGCCTAACGAGGCATCGGGTTACAACACGCGCGTCTCGAGGCCGAGGAACTTTCCGTAACGGACAGCCGCGCGATCGATCGCGTCCCGCTGCGCGGCGCTCAAGCGTTCGAACGGCGTCACTGTGACCGTGACGCTGTCACGGGAGATTGTGCGCTTCCACGTGGCCCGGACCTGGCCGTCGACGACGACGATCGGATTGAAGATTCCGCCGCCGGCATTCACGCGCTTGGCGTGCCTGGTGTTCAACACGGCACTGCGGTCGCGATATGCGACGGTATACTCGTCGAACGAAGGAAGCAGGTACGCCGTTGTCGCGCTCCTGCTTCGCTCGCGTGCACTTTCGCCCGCGGACCAATACGTCTGTCCCTCGATGACTTCCTGTTCCAGCACAGACGCTGCGCCCTCGAGTCCGACCTGTATCTCGGCGAGTGTCAGACCAGACCACCACGCGAAGTCGTGGACCGTGGCAGGGCCATGGCTCGTGAAATAGCGCTGTGTTAGCTCGACGATCGCGGCGTCGCGATCCAGGCGCCTGGCGTTAGGTATCCATTCCTCCAACAACACGATCGTTGGCTGCTTCGGTGCGCGCGGGCCGAAGCACAGAAGGCCACTTTGCGACAAGTGCCCAATAATGTGCAGGCCGCGGTTGTTCCCGGTGTCGATACGCGATACGGCGAGCGCCTCATAAAGAGCGCGCCGCGACAGCTGGCGGCCGCCCTCCAGCGCGCGCACAATCACGCGCGCGCTCAGTGCAAATACCTTTTCGTCCAGCTCCAGTTGGCGATAGCGGGCGGCGGTCCCACGCACGACGCGCGGCGTGAGCAGCTCGAGCATCCAGCGGATATCGTTAGGTGAAACGAAGTGGAGCGTGCCGCGCATCGGCCAGGTCCGCACGATCGTGCGCTGCGCGATGGCTCGCTCGATCGCGACTTCGTCAGCAGCCTTGGTGCGCAGACCGACGCCCCACAGCGCCGCGACATAGTCTTGAGCCTGCATGGCTCCGAACCAGCGCACTACGTCGCCCGGATCGTCGAATGTCCTATTGGAGATGAGCTGATTGCGAAGTCGCCGCTTGGGCAGTTCGTCCGCCGCGAGTTTGCCGGGCATGATGCGCTAAAAGTGGCGCAGCGACCGCGATACCGCCTCCTCGCGGCGGCTACCTGGGCGGCCGTGGCAGGGCGAGAAGTGCGCGAGCCAGGTCCCAGCGCCGCTCGTCGTCGTTGGGGCCGTACGTCACTGTCGCAACAAGTGCCTGTCCGTTAGGCATCGGCGCGAGCGCAGTCGTCCCGAGTGCGTACGTGCCTGTGTCTCCAGGTGCCAAGGCGTAGCGAAATTCGAGCGCGAGGCCGCCGGGATAGTATTGGTCCCATTGCTCCAGCTTCGTGGGCGTGAAGTCGTGCAGTCGCTCGCTCGTTTGCATCGCGACAGTCTGGAGGAGATTACGGGTTTTGCCGGACTCGTAAGGCATCACATTCGCCCAAAGCCGGGGCCGCAGTGCGGTGTATGACGGAGCGACCAAGGCGAGTTGAGCGGAAGGCTCACTGGTTGCGGCTTCGGCGTTGCGCCAGTCGAAAGGCAGCTGTGCCGCTGCGGCAGTGGCTATCGGGTGTGAGACGAGGCGCCGCGAATACGCGCGATAACTCACGGCAGCAGCGAGCAGCAGCAGCACGGAAGCGCACGCCCAACGCAGGTCCGGCGTGAGCAACAACTTCGGCGGCAGGTTCGTCTCGCTACCCGCAGGAACGTTAGGCTCCAGCACCTGATCCAGCCGGTCGCGCGCAGCAGCCGTGAGCCAGACAAACAGCATGACTCCGGCGGCGCCCGCCAGCGCCACCGCGTCGATAGACCGCAGCCAGGCCTCTCGCGCCGGCCACGATAGCGCAATGGCGATGTTCAGTGCCATTGCACCAACGACGCCGAGCCACATCCTGCGCCGGCTCGCTGTCGCGCTGAGAGCTAAACCGACGATCAGCGCGGGGAGGAGGTACGAGAGGTGCCGCGCCATGAGTGACGCATCGACCGAGAGCGACACCTGCAGCGGTGCGATGAGTTGGGCGACGCGAACGGGAAGGAGCGGCAGCTCAACGCTGCGATTGGAGAACGACGCGAGACCGGCGCCAACGGCGACAGCGGCGCAGATGGCCGCGGCAGGCAAGAGCCTAACGTCTCGCACCCGGCGCCGAGCCAGAGTGGCAACCAGCGCCACACAGCCGATAGCGAGCGCGCCGCGAAGGATGATCCAGCCAGGTGGCAAAAATGTCTGGATGGCGGGAAGCGGTGCTCCCTGCAGCAAGCCAGCTTCCTGCGCCGTTGCACGGGCCCACATCGCGCTGACAGACCAGGACGCCGCCGCGAGCTTGTCGAGCACAATGAGCGGAACCGACAGCAGCGCGCCGATGCCAAAAAGCCCAAGCATCGCCGGAATTGTGAGGGGCAGTTCCTTGAAGCGCTTCTGCGCGTACACAAACAAGTAATACGGGAGGCCGAGGTCGATCACTCCGAAGAAGAGATACAGGAAGATCTCGTTAGGGAGGATGCGGTCGTGCAGCGCAGCTCTGGCGTGTAAGGGCATGAGAACGAAGAGCACGCCGGCTCCGTAGATCGCGATGCGCGCCGCGTGCGGCCACCACGGCGATGATCCCGTGAGAAAGTCCAGCAGCGTGCGGTGAGTCAACCACAACACGAAGACGGAGAAGATCAGCAGGCTGAACGCCGTATGTCGGTACGACCGGGAGAAGCCCGTATACTCGAAGAAATACTCGAAGACGCTGATCCACAGCAGCACGACGACAAAGAGCAGGCCGGCCGCCACGCCACTCGTCAGGCGTCGCCTGATCAACGACCACAGCGCGACAACCAGCGCGGCGAGGAAGACCCAGCGCATGGGCTCCATCGTTATGCCGGCCAGCGGTCGAGTCCAAGCCCAAGAGAATCGCTGATACAGCCAGCCGGTCGCAGCTTGTAACCAGGCGGGCCAGGGAAGAGCCGGACGCGCGACGACGGCTTCACTCCAGCCAATGAGCGTTAGGCTCACGAGGATCAGGAGCACGACGGGAACGAAGTAGCGCGTTGGAACCAGCTCGGACGCCGCCGTGTGCACGGATTTGGCTTGGCGCAAGACCTTGAACACGACGCCGATGCCAAAGAAGTAGTACAGCGGCCAGAGATAACCCGTCACGGAGACGGCGAAGCCCGCAATGCCTTGCGCCGGCGCCGCGAGCCCGCCGCGTGCGACGAGTGTGAGCAGGAGCAGGAAGTTGAGGCTGGTCAGCAGGGCGACGACACGGTCCAGCCTAACGCCAGTTGCTGCGGCGAGGGGATCGGAACGACGGGCGAGCCGGCCACCTCCCCACCAG